>NZ_JBGQQW010000014.1:0-69608 GCF_045528485.1 Desemzia sp. FAM 23990 | reverse complement strand
ACGAAGCTGAACAAACAGCTTAAGACTAATTTTAACAAATTCGGTCACATTAATGCAAGCTTTTGCGAAGTAAAAGCTTGCATTAATGTGAGCCTTGGTTTTAGGACATTTTAACTTTCGCTTGACAGGCAGGATATGGAAAAGACAATTATCTGCTGCAGCAAAATGTAGTATCAACAACCGATTTAAAACAAAATACTTTTACTGTTTCCGCATTTTTTTGCTGTTGATAGGTAAAAAATAACTGTCTTTTAATTCTAGACCTTATAGATACTCCTGTAGGAATATGAGGTGCTAACAATATCACATGTCTAACCTGTTTGATAAAGAAACGTCTCTTATCATCATTAAGCCCAACTGAATGATGAATCGTATTCGAACACCAAGTCTACGCTTTATTAGATGGAAAAACTTATTACTTACTAGTCACAGTAGAATAACTCAAAAGGCAAGCAAATACCCATAAACAGGTTTTTGCTTGCCTTTTGTCTTTAATCATATATGTTTCTGTCAGAGCTGAACGAGGCACTCCACATGCTTAGTTCAGTTGCATGCTTATATTTTTTCTCCTGGCGTTGAGGCTATGATTTGTAAAGTTCCATCTATTGACCATGCTTTTAGGTCATTTGGAAGGATAAAGTGCATCCCTTTTTTTAGTTCGTACAGTTTGGAGTCATCTATGATCAGTTCGCCTTCTCCATCAAGCACACTAACTAAAGTATAAGGAGCTGTATGTTCAAAGGTAGCTACTCCGTTGGTTTCCCATTCATACACATTGAAGAAATCATTTTTTACAAATGTAGTGATGTTCACATTTTGATAAGTTTCTGTTTCAGGTGATGAGTTAGGGTCAATACTAGGCACTGTTGTTACATCCACCGACTGCTTCAAATGAAGCTCTCTTGGTTTCCCATCGTCACCTTTACGATCGTAGTCATAGACACGATAAGTGGTGTCGCTGGATTGTTGAGTTTCAAGAATCATGATCCCTCCGCCAATAGCATGAATCGTGCCGCTTGGGACAAAGAAAAAGTCGCCTTTCTTAACCGATACTCGGTTCAATAATTTGTCCCATTCTCCATTATTGATCATCTCTTTCAGTTCTTCTTTTGAGGTTGCATGGTGACCATAAATGATTTCTGAACCTTCTTCAGCATCAATGACATACCAGCATTCCGTTTTTCCTAATTCCCCTTCGTGCTCCAGTCCGTAAGCATCGTCCGGATGAACTTGGACAGATAAATCATCAGCAGCGTCTAAAATTTTAGTCAATAAAGGAAAAACTTCTCCGTCTGCGTTTCCGAACACTTCTCGATGTTGTTCCCACACTTCATTTAATTTCAACCCTTTATAAGGTCCATTGATCACGGTACTAGGTCCATTTGGGTGGGCACTGATTGCCCAACATTCTCCTACTTTATCACTAGGAATGTCATAGCCGAATTCTTCTTTCAGCTTTGATCCACCCCAAATTTTTTCTTGCATAACAGCTTCTAAAAACAATGGTTCAATCACGTTTTTTCCTCCTACTTGTATCCTGATTTAACTATTCTTAGTTATTTTTATTTATATTATTCTTTCCTATTTTAACACAATGCAACCGTTTCAAAAAGGTGCTTCTTCTGTTGCTGTCACTTTATTCCTTTCAAGCAAATAACTATTTACTACTTCGTCCCTTTTCTTTAAATAAACCGGTGTATCACTTTTAGGATGAACTCGATTGGATAAAAAGATAAATGCTTTATTTTGATAAACGTCCAACAGCATAAACGTTCCTGTAAATCCCGTATGAAATAAAACAGGACGCTCCTCTAGCCCTTTTAAATTCCACCCAAGCGAGCGTTTCAAATCACCTGTTGGCGTCCAATCTTTCATTAATTTCTCCACTGTTTGTTGTTGTAAAATCCTTACACCGTCTAATTCGCCTTTATTCAAGATCATTTGAGCAAATTTCAAACAATCATTTAATGAAGAAAATAGTCCTGCACTCCCACAATGATCACCTAGCACATAAGCTTTCGGATCATGAACTTCGCCGCGAATCAAACCACGCTTTGGATGAATCTCGGTAGGAGCACAACGTCTTGGATGATTAGGATGGAAGGATGAATCCATTAAGTTTAAAGGTTGGAGAACTCTTTTTTCAAATACCTTGGTTAACATTTCTCCTTCAACCTCTTCAATCAAAAAGCCCAATAAAATCATTCCGGTATCGGTATAGACTACTTGTTTTCCAATCGTGTCCTCAACCGGAAGCTGTAAAATAGAATTTTTCAGTTCTTCTTCAGCTAAAGCATCGCGATTTGGAATATAGCCTTTGATGGCTGAGGTATGCGTCAAAAGGTGTCTGATCGTTACTTTAGGAGAAGAAAAATCAGGCAGATAAGTTTGCACTGCCTCATCAAGTCTCACTTTACCTTCTTCGATCAATTGTAAAATAACCGTTGTCGTCATCATGACTTTTGTCAAAGAAGCTACATCATATAATTGATTTTCTTGAATGGCTTCTTTATCTGGATAAACAGCAGCATATCCTTCTCTATAACGATACTGTTTTTCCCCTTCTATAAAACCGTAACTTGTTCCAGGAATGATTTTTTCTTCTCTTAATTTCTGGATTATTTTTCTTGTTTCAGGATACAATTCTTTTCCACCTTCTTTATTGTCTGATTTACATCAGCTAACTCACCTGAATTGATCGTCAAAAGTGATCATATAATTGAGGAGTACCGTTTGGAATTCTGTTGGCTAAATCAACAGCAGCTGGAATACTCCCAGTTATTCTCTGATGAAAGTGAAGTCCTTCCATAGTTCGAGAATTCATAAAGAGTTGTGTCCATGTTTGAATAGATGCTGTTAAAATATCTGAATCTTTCACTTTTTTTTCATCCCTCATCTTAGTGACTTTTCGTCCGGTAGTTCTCAGTTCCACTTTCCACAATCCCTGATTCCAATCGGCCACTTCGTCCTTCACTCTCAAATAAAGAGTGGTTTGGGCTTTTTCTTTAAAAGGATATTGCAGCAAAAAGGATTCAATGTTGATTATGCGAGCCATCATAAAGGGTTTTACTTCTTTTTTAATTGTTAACTCAGGGAACATATCCGCAATATATTCCTCTTCACCCGCTAGGTAAACAAATTTTTCAAACGATGTTTGATGTGAGCCTATGAACTGCCATAATCCAACAAATGCTTCTTGATCTAAATAAATCATTTCATCAATAACAAATTGATTCTGTTCTGCTGTATTAAAATGGTAGATGACATACCCTTTTGGCTGATTGGCAGCATCTTCATAAAAAGCTATTTTTTGCATTTTATGCTGTTCAACTTTACGCTCCCAACTCCAGTCTGATCGTTTGATTGGTCCAATCGTTTCAGCACATTTATCTTGGTATATTTTTTTCAGTTGTTCTTTAGCTGTATTCCATTTTGCTCGTGTGACACTGCCTTCATACGTTTCTGTTCTAGGCAAGTTTGCAGCAGCTATTTCATATCTGACTTCATTGAAAGCGACCTCGTAACCAAACTTTCGATAAAAAGGGTATGAAAAAGGATCAAGATAAGAGAGAACCATCCCTTTAGTCTTCATGTCATTTAAAACTTCTACAAATAGTTTTTTGATACTTCCCATCCCTCTTGTCTCAGGATAGCTGGAAACAAAACCAATTCCGCCCATAGACAAGACTGCTCCATGAAGATAAATTTCCAAAGGCAGAACCTGCAGTTGACTGCTTAACTCTTCATCGTGAAAAGTCCCAAATGTATCCGCTGTATCAAAAAAAGAACGAAATTTTTCTTTCGAAGTACTGTCTGAATCAAAATTAAATGCATACGCAGCCAAATCGTAGGCTTCTTCAAAATTTTCTTGGGTAAGTCTTTTTACATTGCTCATCTCTTTGCACCTCTCTTCAGTTTATTTCATCATCTATTATCGTAGCATAATTTGCAAGAATTTTGGTAACCAGAAGCCTTTAGTTTCCTTAAGATATTCATGTCTGAGTCAATATTAAATGAGAGAAAATAAATTAATTTCGTTTAACCCTGCATCTGACTCTCTGAGCTTTCAAATCGACTTTTTAGTGGAATAAACGCTATACTAAATAAAAGTCACGTTGTCTTCTATTGACAATGGTTTGGAGGTGTATAGATGTTTAAAACAATGAATCCTATTTTATTTCAAGGAAATTTAGACAAAAAGCACTACTTTGAAGGCTGGTATTTTAAACAAGTCACTAAAGACGAAAATGAACTAATCAGTTTTATTCCAGGTATCAGTTTAAATGATAATGACAAACATTGTTTTGTTCAATACATTTCAGTGACAAAAGATAAAGAGAATCATCCTCTTATAAAAACAGACTATTTTCGTTACCCTCTTGATCAATTTATTTCTCGAGATAAACCATTTCAAGTTCAAATCGGTCCCAATACTTTTAGCGAAGACAATGTTTCTGTATTGTTAAAAAAAGAAGGACTGACCATCAAAGGGTCTTTTAGGTTAGCTCATTTATACCCTATTAAGAAATCCACCTTAAATCCAACTATTATGGGTCCATTCTCTTATGTTCCATTTATGGAATGTTATCATGGAGTTATTAGTATGAAGCACCATTTAAGCGGTTATGTCAAAATCAATCACCGTTTAATTGATTTTACAGAAGGGACAGGATATATAGAAAAAGATTGGGGAACTTCTTTTCCTAAACAATATCTCTGGCTTCAAAGCAATACCTTTACAAATACAGAAACTAGTTTGTTTTTCTCTGTAGCAGATATCCCATTTATGAAGGCTGTTTTCGAAGGTTTTATTTGTAATCTACTGGTTCATCAAAGGGAATATAGGTTTGCCACTTATAATAGAAGCAAAATGTCCATCGAGCAGTTAACTTCTCAAAAAATTAAAATTGTTTTGGAGAATACTCATGCTCGGCTGACTATTAGCGCTCAACCTTCTCAATTTGGTGAACTAATCGCCCCCAAAAAAGGATCAATGTCTCTTCCAATCAAAGAAGGTTTTTCTAATTCTATTTACATTAAATTAGAAGATTTTCACACTCAACAAACTTATGAAGACCAAGGAAAAATGTGTGGTATGGAAATAGTCGGATACAAGATGGAAAAGTAGGTAAAACAAAAACAAGAGCTTAGCCAAAAAAACGACTAAGCTCTTGTTTTTGTTTAGTTTATCTTAGGTTCTACAACATTTGACGTTGGTAAGTAGAAAATACACTTCTTTTTAATTCTAACTCTATTAGAAACTCAGTTCTAAAAATTTCTGGAGGAATATGGGGATGCTTATAGCCATGAAAAGGATGCAATAAGAATTATCTCGAGTTAAGCTTCAACTTTTACTCGGAGTTTGTTCTCCGCTGTGCTGCGCATACCATATCCGTACGTCGCTAGCGCTCCAACGGCTTCGGCAACGCTTGTAAGTCTTGAAACGCGGTTTTTGGATCAAGGCGTTCCCATGGCGTTCCATAAGCAACCCATAGGCCGGAGGAAATTTCTTTACCAACGTTAGAAGAGGAAGAGCCTTATCTTATAGCTTAAGCTGGTGCAGAGTTTGCAAACTGTGCATTGTAAAGATCAGCGTAAAATCCATTTTTTTCCATCAATTCATCATGATTTCCTGTTTCGATCACGTCACCTTGATCCATGACGATGATTTTATCGGCATCACGAATTGTAGACAATCGATGAGCGATTACAAAACTGGTTCTTCCTTTCAGCAGTTTTGCCATTGCACGTTGGATCAAAACTTCCGTACGTGTATCGACACTGGAAGTAGCTTCATCAAGAATCAAAATTTCAGGATCTGCAAAAAATGCGCGTGCGATAGTGATCAACTGACGTTGGCCTTGAGAGATATTACTGGCTTCTTCATTCAAAATCGTGTCGTATCCATGAGGCAGCTTACGTACAAAATCATCTACGTGAGCTGCTTTTGCTGCTTCAAATATCTTTTCCTCAGAATCGGCATATTCTTCACTACCATATCGAAGATTTTCCAAAATAGTCCCATTAAACAACCAAGTATCTTGAAGAACCATCGCAAAATGCGAACGCAATTCTTCTCTTGTAATATCTCTCGTATCTACACCATTTAACTTGATGCTTCCGCCTTTGATATCATAAAAACGCTCCAACAAATTAATCAATGTTGATTTGCCTGCACCTGTAGGACCCACAACGGCTATCATTTCGCCTTCTTTAACGTCTAAGTTAAAGTCATTCATCAATAATGGCTCATTAGGACCACCATAACCAAACTGAACATGCTCAAATTGGATTTTGTAAGGAGAATCTTGCAACGGTTTAATATTAGAGTGTTCCAAATCCATTTCCGGTTCATCTAGCACCTCAAAAACACGTTCAGCAGAAGCAACTGTCGCTTGAATAGTGTTCGATAAATTAGCGATATCTCTCATCGGCTGTGAGAATTGGTTCACGTATTGTAAGAAAGCTTGAACATTACCTAATGTCATCGTCCCATTCGCGACATTGATCCCACCTAGTACCGCTACAGCCAAATACCCGATATTACGAGCAAATGAAATCAACGGCATCATAAGTCCCGTTAAAAATTGAGCTTTCCAAGAGGCCTCATAGTAAGACTCATTTTGCTTTTCAAATTTTTCAATTTCCGATTCTTCATGATTGTAAATTTTTACAACCGCATGTCCTGAATAAATCTCTTCTACTTGATCATTTAAAATACCCAATTCTTTTTGTTGTTTAGCAAACATTTTTTGGGCTCTCGGTGCAATGACCGACACAAAAACAGCACTCAATACTACGATAATAAAGGAGACAATAGTCAACTGTAGACTGATACTCAACATCATGACGAGTACAGCTACAAATTGAACAATACTTTGAACGAATTGAGTCAGCGATTGTTGTAAAGTATTGGCAATTTGGTCCATATCGTTTACAGCCCGAGACATGATATCTCCATTTGAATGTGTATCATAGTAACTGATCGGCATACGACTCATTTTGGCTTTTAAATCTTTTCGCAAATCATATACCGTTCGTTGGCCAATACGAGCCATAGTGAATTGTTGGAAATATCTGAACAGCCCGGCAGATATATACAAGACAAAAACGGTCAACAGAATTTGCATAATCAATTCAAAATCAATCGGCAATACATCAACCATCTGACCAGCAGCTCTTAGAGCCATCCCCTCTTGGTAACCTCTGAATATCTCAGTGGTGGCTTGACCTAAAATTTTAGGCGTCAGAGTGGTAAAAATAGTCGCTGCAATAGTTAAGACGAGTACTAGTATCACTCCCCAAATACGAGTAGACATATAAGTCGTTAAACGTCTCAAGGTTCCCCAGAAATGCTTCGCTTTTCTGGGATTCAATCGTTCTTTGTTGCTCTTGCTGTTTTCCATTATATATCTTCTCCCCTCATTTGAGATTCCATAATTTCTTGATAGGTTGGGTTCGTTTCTTTTAATTGTTCATGGGTTCCTTTGCCAACCATTTTCCCTTCATCCAGAACAATAATAAGGTCCGCATCAACAACACTGCTGATTCGTTGCGCTATAATGATCACTACTGATTCAATGGTTTCTTTTTTAAGTGCAGCTCTTAAAACGGCATCTGTTTTAAAATCTAATGCAGAGAAAGAATCATCGAACAATAAAATATCTGCTTTAGAAACTAGTGCGCGAGCAATACTCAACCGTTGACGTTGACCTCCCGAGAAGTTTCCTCCACCTTGTTCAACCTGTGCATCCAATCCTTTGGGCATTTTTCCCACAAAATCTTTTGCTTGGGCGATCTCCAAGGCATGCCATATTTC
Source organism: Desemzia sp. FAM 23990 (assembly GCF_045528485.1). Taxonomy (NCBI): domain Bacteria; kingdom Bacillati; phylum Bacillota; class Bacilli; order Lactobacillales; family Carnobacteriaceae; genus Desemzia; species Desemzia sp. FAM 23990. The sequence continues at coordinate 61,789 of NZ_JBGQQW010000014.1, read as the reverse complement.
TTCATCCGTAGCCTCTGGTTTTCCGTACTGCATATTTTCACGGATAGTACCAGTGAACAGCACTGCCTTTTGAGGGGCATACCCCATCAACGTCCGCAGATCATGTTGGGTGAAATCTCTAATATCTGTACCGTTGATTTTTATACTTCCAGATTCCACATCGTAAAAACGAGGGATCAAATTAGCCAAAGTAGATTTACCTGAACCCGTACCTCCGATAATCGCAATGGTCTCGCCTTTTTCAACTTTAAAATCAATGTCTTCTAAAGCTGATTTTTCAGCCCCAGTGTAACGGAAACTGACATGATCAAATTCAAATGAAATTTCTTTTTGTTCAGCAACTGATTTAGCTGCAGATGGATCTTTTATCGTACTTTTTAATTCCAATACTTCATTGATCCGAGCTGCCGAAACTTGCCCACGAGGAATAAACATGAAGATAAAAGCCACTTGCATCACACTGATCAAAATCTGCATAGCATAGGTCATAAATGTAACCAAATTTCCAACTTCCATTTGTCCAGTACTGATTAAATCTCCACCAAACCATATGATCATAATATTGGTAATACTGACAACCACGGTCATTGCAGGCATTAAAAAAGCCATGTAAGTAAAGGCTTTAATAGCTGTATCTGCATAATCTTTATTGGCTTCATCAAATCGGTTTTGCTCATGCTTGTCTTTTCTAAACGCTCTAACAACACGAACGCCTGTTAAACCTTCTCGAAAAACCAAGTTTAATTTATCTGTTTTTCGTTGCATAGATTTGAAGTAAGGCACTGCAAAATGCATGATAACCGCAATCAAAACAGCTAGTAAAGGGATTGAAATCAAAAAGGCTCTCGCTAATTGCGGCTCACGAGTGAACGCAAAAAATCCTGCTCCAACCATCATAATAGGAGCCATAATCATCAACCGCAACATCATCAGAACAACCATTTGTACCTGAACAACGTCATTCGTGGTTCTGGTAATCAAAGAAGCCGTTCCCACTTCATCCAGTTCATCATTTGAGAAATGAGTTACTTTACGAAATACCTCATTTCGTATTTTTTTACCTAATCCTTGTGATTCTCTAGCAGCTACAAAAACATTGGCTACAGCACCCGCAATAGCGATAAGCGACATAAAGATCATTTTTAATCCAACATTCAGAATATAATCAACGTCTCCATTGGCTACTCCGTTGTCAATAATATCTGCCGTTAAAGTTGGAAGAATTAAATCTCCTAAAACTTGGATGATCATAAAAACTACAGCAGCAGCTATTGACCATTTATTCATTTTTTTGGCTAATTTTAACACTGTTTATTTCCTCCGCATCCGTTTTTGGCTTTTTAGCTCCAAATTCCAGCCAGTTTAATTTTTGGCAAAAATTGATTCTGATTTTTTCTTGCGAATAGTCTCTTGCAAATCCTTCTATGATTTCGTGCATCATGATCGAAAGAACCAAGCGCAGTAACTTGTTTAATTCTTGTATCGAATCAACGTGTAATAGATCCGTGTTTATCAGACTACAAATGCTTTGGTTTGTTTCTGTGAAATCTTCTTCACTACTAGAGAAGTCTTCTGGAGCCACTTCTTTGGTCGCCCGATAATCCATATGCAAAAATAACTGTTTGTAAAAATTTGTATGTGATTCTTCCATCATTCTGGTCAATAATTGCGGAAAATAATTACGAAAACCAATAAACAAATCACCGTCCGCTTTTTCAAACTCTCTTTTCAAAAGTTCTTTCGTATCAGACTCGATTGTTTTCACAATATAAAAATACAAATCTTCTTTGTTTTCAAAGTATTGATAAAAACTTCCTCTAGAAATGGCGGCGTTTTTGATAATCGTATTAATAGAAGCTTCATTCAACGATTTTTCTGAAAATTCTTTCGTTGCAGCAACTATCAGTCGCTCTCTTTTTTCATCGCTTAGATTAAAAAATGTTTTAGTAGGCACATCAAAAGCTCCTTTCTTCCTATATTCTTATCCTACTCTCATACAGCATCCAACCATTATATATGACAACTTGTCACGTTGCAATAAAAAAGCACGCACCTTTTACGATGCGTGTTTACATAATTTTTTTGGTTCTACGCTATTAGACATTGGTAAGTAAAAAATATACTTCTTTTTAACTCTTACCCTATTAGAAACACATTCTCAGAAATTTCTATAGGAGTATGGGGTTGCTTATAACCATGAATAAGGATGCAATGGGAATTAATCCCGAGTAAAAGCTGAAGCTTTTACTCGGAGTTTGTTCTCCGCTACGCATACCATATCCGTACGTCGTTATCACTCCAACGGCTTCGGCAACGCTCGCAAGCCTTGAGACGTGGGTTTCGGCTCAAGGTGTTCCATAAGCAACCCCCTAGGCCGGAGGAAGTTTCTTTACCCATGTTAGAAAATGAAGAACATTTTTTTATTAGGATTCTTCAGTTTCCTTATTTTGAATCGTTTCCCGTCGGATAATATCTGCAGGACGATAACTGTCTTCATTTTCGTATAAACTGGAGTAATCATGGTACCACTGAAAAATATGGACCACAATAATTTTCAAAATCGCATAACCTGGAATACCAAATAAAACACCTACAACTCCGAATAATTTCCCCCCGGTCAACAGAACAAAAATGATTGTGATCGGGTGCATCTTTAGATTAGAACCCAAAATTTGCGGTGAGATTACACGTCCTTCAATAATCTGTTCAATCGCAAAAACAATCAGTACTTTTACCAACATGCTGGGAGAATCCACTAAAGCTACTACTAAAGCCGGTACTGTAGCTACGAACGATCCTAAATAAGGTATGATGTTTAAAAATCCGGCTATGATTCCCAAAGTAGCTGCGAACTCCAAACCAATAATAGCAAACCCTGCCCAGAACATAATGCTGACACATAGAGCTACCAGCAGCTGGCCCCTAACATACTGGCTGATTTGAAGGTTCATTTCAGTCATCACCCGGTACGTTTTGGTCCGAATTTTTGTAGGTACAAATTTCAATAAATACACAGGGATTTTTTTTCCATCTTTTAAGAGATAAAATAGAATAAACGGCATCGTAAAAATAGCAATGACAATACTTGTGATAGTCCCTACAACACTGCCTATCCCTGAGAAGGTGGAATCCAATACCACGTTTGCTTGTGCAGATAAGGTATTCATAAGATTCTCGTTAAACTCTTGGAATTGATTCTGAATTTGTGAGAATTCTTCACTTCGAATCAGCCCTTCTATTTGCAGAGTGATGTTGTTCCAATAGTCTGGCCAATTGGTTACTAAACTAGACAGCTGATTTCGAATCAGAGGAATGAGGGTAGTGACTCCCCATATGAGCAATCCTAAGATAACCAAGAAAACAATGGTAATGCCATAAACACGAGGGATTTTTTTAGCCTCCAGCCAATCAATCACTGGATTTAATAAGTAATACAAAATCACCGAAAAAATTACCGGCAATCCCACAATCTCAAGAAATCCTTTTAGCGGATCCAGCACATAAGAAACTTTACTAAAAACAAATATATTTATTAAAATCAATAAAAGGACCAATAAAATAGCGACTACTTTGTTGCTTAAAAACCATCTCTTAAACCAATTCACCGTAACCTTATTATTTTCTATATTAGGTTCTCTTTTCAACAGTCAATCATCCTCTCTAGCTCAACTTCTAAATTTTTGACTGTATTCTATTCAACGTAAGTGATCTCTGACCCAATGATTAATTCGGGCAGTTCAAAAGGACTTAGATATACTCCATTCTCAATACGATTTTCTTTTGCTTCAGGTGGTTGAGCAAAATTTAATGTAACATGCCCAATTGAATTTAAATTCTCATTCGCCAAAGTACCAACATACAAGATCGTATATTCCTGATCTCCAAATAAGATCTTTCCTTCTGGTTTTAATGAAACAGGTTGTTCGTTAGAAATAGCACTTTGAATCACAGATACTTTCCGTAATTCCTCCGTTGCCTGCTCCCCAAATAAAATAATCAGCGGATCTTTTTGACTGATGGCACTTTCACCAATAGCGGTAATTTTAGTTACTAACATACACTTCATCCTTTCGCTTTCCATCTACTATATTGATAGTTCAATTTTAGCATATTACCAACTTCTTTACTAAAGAAGCTGTATTATTTTTTTAATTTCTGTATAAATCTTTATTCTTTCAAATTTAACCCTTAAACTTGCATGAATCCGTTTGTAACTATTAATCTAGACTGGTATGATAAAGTGAAGAATATTTGAGTTACTGGAGGTATAAAGATGTCTCAAGATAATCCGCAGCACGAAACAAACCAATCCAAAAATTTACCGATTTTTCAAAACATCAAACACCCTACTTTTTCTGTTCGTACAGAAGAAGAAGCTTATGAAATTACTATGTCTCTTTCGAATAAATTAACCTATGCATTTGAAAATTTTTCCGCTCATTACAATTCGTCTGATAAAACAGTTGTATATGAAGCAACAAAAACCCAACAGAATACTTATCGTCTGCTGCTTCCCTTAGCAGAACTATTGGCTCCGGTCAGTGAATCAGCTATGAATGAAACTATTCGTTTTTATTTTACCTTAAGCTGGAAAGTTGACGAAGAAAGATTTGAACAAGACTTTCCTTTAGCTTTGTCCCTTTTTGATCAATTTGATGCTTTTGGACTAAGCCAAACGATCTATCGAAAACAAGTCTTTATTCCGTACTTCACAGAAACAGATGAAGTCTTTAGCATCGCATTAAATATCCCTGTTCCGAGCAGTCAATATTTTGCTCATCATGAATTGGACATCATCAAATTAGCTAAAACAGAATTTGCTGTTACTGGAAAGCTGGCTTTAAAAGCTTTTACGCTCAATCAGGTAGGTGTTGTTTTAGTTGGAAAACGTTCTGGGAAAGAATACCCCTTTTCAACTAATCACACTTTAGAAAAACAAGAAAAAAGCACTCATTTAAATCATTACCAGTACTCTTTTTCTCTAAATATGCAAACTTTTGTACGAAAGCTGTTGATTGAAAAATTTGACGATGAAGACTTCGATCTTTATCTTGAGTTGTATCTAAACGGTCTTTACAGCCCAGTGAGCATTCCGCTGACCACTCAAGGCGTCACTCTTCCTAAAAATATTTACAAAGATCTCGCCATCTCTTATGGCAGAACTACTTTTATCTGGGCACTAAAACTCCAAGGCTCTCAGCAAGCCTTATCTTTCGCTTTCACCAAATACAAGAAAGATATTTACGCTTACTATAAGGAAATAGCGCCGCTCTCATTAGTCAAGTCGCCAATCAATCAAAAGAAAAACATTTGGGTGATTGGTGAAAAACCAATGCAAGCTAAAAATAACGGCTGGGCGTTCTTCTGCTATCTGAGAGAAAATCATCCTGATCAAGCGGTGTACTATGTACTGGACATCCACTCTCCAGATTATGAAAAAGCTTATGCTTACGATGCTGAGCATTTAATAGAATTTAAATCTAAAGCCTACATTGACACATTGTTGGCGGCACAGGTCTTATTATTTACAGACTCTCCTTATGACTTGTATCCTTCACGCAGCCCATTGCAGCTAGATTTTATTCGTGCTAAAAAAGTACTTTTACAAAAAAATGTCCTTGGTCTAGAAGATGTCAGTGAAACTTTAGGATACAGCACTAAAAATTTCCGAACAGACTTAGTTTTAGCCAGTTCCAAAATAGAGGAACGCTATTTGCAACAGACACTCGGTTATCCAGAAAATAGTATTCGATTAACTGGGTTAGCTCGGTTTGACGCATTGTTAAGCAAAAGCTCTTCTTTAGAGATAGCTTCTAATGTAGTGATTTGCCCACAAGAATTTCCCATTGGAAAATACGGTCAAAAAGAACTTATAGGCGAAACAGCTGCAGCTCTGCTTACTCTAGTACAACAATCTGAGTTTATGGATTTTGTTGACAGACACTATCTTACTCCTGTCATCGCACTGCCAGATGCTATGAAAGATTTTACGGGTAAATTTCAACAGTTGAATTGCGAGGTTGTTTTGCAAAGTCAAATGGATACCTTGGACTTATTGAAATCAAGCAGGATCTTTATTACAGATCAACATCCACTCGCTTTTGATGCTAGTTTTATTGGTATTCCAGTCTTATTTTATCAACCAGAATTACCGTTCAAAAAAAATACAGAGTCGGCTTTTCTGCGTCAAGCTTATTTGAATGAATTGCCTGGAGAAATAGCTACTTCACAAAACAGCTTGCTTTATTTGATGCAGCAGCTTGCAGAACAGGATTTCAAACAATCTCGTAAAAACCGTCAAAAAGCAGATGCTTTGCTGTATTACCCAGATACACATTCTAGCGAACGCATCTTCAAGGCTGTCACTGAATTATTACAGTAAAACGAAGAATACCCAAAAACTGAAATCGAAATTTCAGTTTTTGGGTATTTTGTTGAAATTATGCTTACAGAACCGATCATTACAGGTGGAAAAAGACACTCAGCTAAATGGGAAAAGTGTCGTCTACGAAAATCAGACTGTTTTCTCCACGTTCTGATTTCTTAAACTGTTTTTGATTCCGTTTTCTTAGTTTTATGCTATACTGATTTTGTATGTGAAATGTAAGTTAATAGGAGGATTATCAATGAAAGAAACCATTTATTTAGGTACTTATACAAAAAAGGAAAGTAAAGGGATCTATGAAATCATCTTAGATACAGAAACTAAAACATTAGGACAGTTGAAGTTGTTGGCAGAGGCTGGAAACCCAACTTATCTTGCTTTAAATGATGACAATTCATATTTATATGGAATTTTAAGAGAAGATAGCGGAAATGGTGTCGGTATGTTCAAAGTTGCAAACGATGGTATTCTAGAAAGAGTATCCGCTGCTACTGACGATACTGCATCTCCTTGCTACGTTTCATATGATAAAGAACGTTCATTGGTTTATGCCGCGCATTACGGAAACGGAACGTTATCCGTTTACCGCACATCCAAAGATGGCTCTATTTCTCTGGCAGACAGAGTTCAGCATGAAGGTTCTGGTGTTCACGAAAATCAAGATGGTCCTCATGCTCATTTTATCGATCTAACACCGGATAAAAAATTCGTTGTTGCTTGTGATTTAGGAACAGATGAGATCTACACTTACTCAATCAGTGACGAAGGTGAATTAACAGAAGTCAGCCGCTATCATACCAAGCCTGGTACTGGTCCGCGTCACATCATCTTCTCTCAAGATGGCACTAAAGCTTATGTATTTGGAGAATTGAGCAGTGAAGTAGTCGTATTGGATTACGATAGTTCAAATGGGTCTTTTGAACATATTCAAACAATCTCCAGTGTTCCTGAAGATCGAGAAGAATTCAAATGGGGAGCAGCTATCCGTATTTCTAACGATGGAAAATTTGTGTATGCTTCGAATCGTGGACATGATTCTATTGCTGTTTTTGCTGTGTCGCCAAATGACGGCACTTTGGAAATCGTAGAGTATGTTCCTACAGAAGGAAAAACGCCGCGTGATTTTAATTTAGACCCAACCAATCAATTCGTAGTCGTCGGACATCAAGATTCTGACAACTTGACTTTATTTGAACGAAACAGCGAAACTGGTAAATTAACGTTGCTTGAAAAAGACATTTACGCTCCTGAAGTTGTTGGCGTAACATTTGCTTAAAGGAATAACCTTAAAAAGAACTAATTTTGCTGAAAAGCTTGATTAGTTCTTTTCTTTGTATATTCCCCTTTAATATATGAACATTTTTTGAACATTACTAAATAGAATATCTCTAATTTAAACTTATTTATTGTAAGTATGTTTTTGATTATGCTATACTTCATTTGTCGTTAAGTTCGATTGTGTTTTTGAAAGGAGAATTATCTTGATTACTGGCATTCATCATATCTCAGCGATTACCAAATCATCCAAAAAAAATCATGCATTCTATGTAGATTTATTAGGCTTGCGATTTGTAAAAAATACCGTTAATCAACAAAATACAGCTATGAGACATTTATTCTACGGAGATTACAACGCTAATCCCGGTACTCAGTTAACCTTTTTTGAACTTAAGAATTCTGGAAGAGCTTATAACGAAGACAATTATTTTTCCACTATCACATTAGACATACCAAAAGGCAGTTTATCCTTCTGGAAAGATCGTTTGGCAAAACATGAAGTATCTATTGAGCACTCATTCGATAAGGCCTCTCTCTTCTTTAAAGATGAGGATGGTATGCCTCTTGCCTTGAGAGAATCCGAAAGTGTGATTACTGCTGATAATGCTGTTTCTCATTCTTCTATCCCTAGAGAAATGCAGATCATCGGATTAAGTGAAGTTTTGATTCGTGTAGTAAATCCTGAAGCAACTTTAGACTTTTTGACTTCCTTCTTAGGGTTACAACGAGAAGGCGGATGTAATTATGTCTATAATCCTTCCAATCAATTCACAACAACTGTAGAAGCTTCTAGCAGTACCAACAAGTCGCGTTTGGGACATGGGTCAATGGATCACATTGCTTATAGTGTAAACACCGTTGAAGATTTGGAGACATTACATCAAAAAGCCTTAGATATGAATTTACCGATTGAATTGTATCTAGATCGAGACTATTTCAAGAGCTTATATGTCACCGATCCAAATGGTCTAAGAATTGAAATCGCCACTAAAGGACCAGGATTTACAATAGATGAATCCCTTGAATCATTAGCAACAACACTAGCTTTACCAAGCTTTTTAGAAAATAAACGAGCTGAAATCGAAGCTCAATTGGAGGAATTTTAACATGGAACAATTTCATGGCATCCATCACGTCACAGCTATTACAAGTAGCGCCGAAAAAAACTATGCATTTTTTACAAACGTATTAGGTATGCGTTTAGTGAAAAAAACAGTCAATCAAGACGATATTCAAACGTATCACTTATTTTTTGCAGACGATAAAGGTACTGCAGGTACAGATATGACCTTTTTCGATTTCCCAGGAATTCCAAAAGGCTCTAAAGGTACAGATACTATTTCCCGCACATCTTTACGTGTCCCCAGCGATGAAGCTTTAGATTACTGGGTAAAACGTTTCGATCATTACAATGTGAAATACGATGAAATCAAAGAAATGTTTGGCGTGAAAGTTTTATGGTTTGAAGATTTTGATGAACAACAATATTCATTGATTTCTGATGAAAACGACAACGGAATCGGTTCAGGAACTCCTTGGCAAAAAGGCCCTGTTCCAAATGAATACGGAATTACCGGGTTAGGTCCTATCTTCTTTAGAGTTTCTAACTTTACCTATATGAAAGAAGTTCTTGAAAAAGTAATGTTCTTTAAAGAAATCGCTCAAGAAGGACAATACCACCAGCTTGAAGTTGGCGAATTCGGCGGCAATGGCGCTCAAATCATTGTAGAACCAAGTACGATTCTACCCCGCGCTCAACAAGGTTACGGTAGCGTTCATCACGTGGCCTTCCGTGTAAAAGACCGCGACATGTTAGACGCTTGGACAGAACGTATGCAAAGTTTCAACTTGCCAAATTCAGGTTATGTAGACCGCTTCTACTTTGAATCAACGTATACAAATATCTACCCTGGAGTTCTATTCGAATTAGCGACTGACGAACCAGGATTCGTGGATGATGAAGAATCATTAGAAATTTTAGGAGAAACATTAGCATTACCTCCTAAATTCAGAAACAACCGCGAAGAAATCGAAAAACTAGTACGCCCAATCGACACAGTAAGAAGCACCAAAACATTCGAAAAAGAATACTTTAATTAAAAAGGAAGTGGAGTGCCTCGCTTAGCTCCGACAGAAAAATCTATTTAACTTTTAGAGGACGCTTTTTGTCCTCTGAAAGTTGAATGATTTTATCCGAGGAGCTGAGGCACGCAACTGGACTGAAGGATGCGGAGGTCGCTTGGTAGACACGACAAGAAAATAGGAAAATTTGAATGGGGTTCTTTTTACCCCAATCAAATTTTATCTTTTTTTGCAAAATTGCTAGGCCTTGTAGTTCTACTAAAGTGTGTGGAGTGTCTCGCTTAGCTCCGACAGAAAGTCTATTCTATTTTCAACAAATAATCTTTTGCTGAAGCGAAAGATCCGTCCACAGTACCAAAAGTTCAGTAAGTATTCGTCCTCTTTCACGGTAAAGTGGACGAATATTTATTTTTTGTATTTCCATCTGCGAGGAATTTTACTCCTCTCTCTATTCACACATGAAAATGAAAAGGAAGTGATACTTTGATTCATTACAATTCTGACGAATTAACTAAAAAACAACAATACAAGTTTATCAGCGGCAGTATCATCCCACGTCCTATCGCCTGGGTAACCTCTTTATCCAAGGACGGAACGGTAGTTAATGCTGCGCCATTCAGTTTCTTTAGTGCTGCATCAAATGATTTGCCTTTGATCACAGTAACTATTTTAAGAAAAGATGGCGAGATCAAAGATTCGGCGCGCAACATGCTGCAACGGAAAGAAGCCGTAATCCACATTGTTGATTTGCCCTTGGTAGAAGAAATGAATAAAACTTCTGCTCCGCTGTTGCCTCATGAAAGTGAAATCAATCGAACAAATTTAACATTAATAGATAGTAAAACCGTCAGTGTGCCCGCCATCAAAGAAGCTAAAATCCGTTTTGAAGGTAAAGTGCATCAATATGTGCCGGTGACTGACGAAGAAGGTTCAGTGATATCTGACTTATTTATCATTCGCGTCACTGACTTTTTCTTTGATGAAACAGTAGTGGATACTTCAAATCATTACATTCTGACAGACAAATTGAATCCTGTTGCACGACTGGCTGGAAGCAATTACGCTACTTTAGATGAAGAATTCCAATTAGAGCGCCCATTACAATAAAAAAAGGAAGACAATGAGTTTTTATAACTCACTGCCTTCCTTTTTTTGTGATTCAGATGATTTATTTTGCCGTTACAGAACCGATATCTCCTGATGCAGAAACTGTTGCACCTGAGTCGATCATATCAAAAGCATTTACTTGATCCATGTTCGTAAAGACAACTACCATAGCACTATCTTTCTCTGCAGCTGCTAAGGCTTGTAAATCGACAGTAGAAATTTTAGTGCTGCTTGTTACTTCTTGTCCTTCTGTTACTGTAGTTGTAAATGGTTTCCCATCTAATTCCACTGTATCTAATCCCATGTGAACTAGAACTTCAACTCCGTTTTCCATGGCGATTCCAACAGCATGTTTCGTAGGAAAAACGCTCATTACTTTACCGTCAACAGGAGAATAAATATCTCCATCAGTTGGGATAACTGCAAATCCGTCTCCCATCATTTTTTGTGAGAATACTGGATCAGCCACTTCTTCAATGGATATTAATTTTCCATTTACTGGTGCGTAAACTTTTGCTTCTTTCGTTTCTTGTTTTGAACTGTTATCTTTACCTTTTAAGAAATCAAATAATCCCATGTAAATCCCTGCTTTCTTTTTTTATAATGCATTTTAACTCATGCGCCAACTGGCATATGCTATACCTAATGATAACACATTTAGTACAATCAAGAGAATGATTACGCCTTTTTTATTTTCATCTCTGATAGGTTTTTTTGCTCTCACCTCGTCCTCTGTGATCAAAGGATTATCGGTTAGTTCATTGAAAGCTAAAAAAGAGAGAATCACACCGATGATATTACCTGTTATGAACTGTTGAGGCATAGTCAATTTTAATACACTGTCTGCGACTCCACCTTTTTTACGTTCAGAAATCTGTGTAGCGTACAACACATAAGCTAAAATCAAATTGATGGCTAACTTCAGTATAGTAAGTGCAACTCCTAAATTTTCACTGAGCAGTTCTTCATAACTTTGCCCGCTTCCAATATTGAGCAGCAGCAAAGATCCAAAGTAAATTACTGGTCCAGCAATCAAATAGATCATCAATAAATTATAGAGCCATTTCTTTCGTTTATCAGGAACAACTTCTTTTGTTTCAAACATCTTACTCTCACCAGTTTTCTTCAAAATTAAGTATTTAAGTGCTTCCAACAATATACAGTATAGCAAAAAACCGGTTTCTTATCAATGTCTTCTTGTCAGTAGTAATCACGTCATATGCATGAAAAGTACTTGCTCCCAAAAATTGTGTTCTTTTTTTTAAACGCTCTCTTAATAAGTAGGGGCGGTTCTATGGGGTGAATTTTCCTCCGGAATGGACGGGTTTGCTTGTGGAAAGCCATGGGACCGTCTGGAGCCTGTAGTCTCCAGACTTTCAAGCTTCAAACGGAATCGTAAGTGCTGAAGCGCCCATGCTCCGTAATTCACATTTCATCCTTTACATGGCTACAAGCAACCCCTATTCCTCTAGAAATATCACGGGTATCAAACGAGTCACAGCTTAAAAAGCGTGTCTAAGTATTTCGGGTAGTTCAAAGAAAGCAGTTCTTTCTCATAATGAAGACCGAAGTCTTCCCCTTCACTCAACAGATGGAAAATCACGTTCATGTCGCCCGCCTCCGCATTTTTCTTTTAGCAGACCAGAGACGAGAGGATTCGTAATCTTATTTTTTATTTATTTTTTTTCATGTGTATGACGTGGTCAGTAATTGCGCAAAGTTTTGAGGGCGATGTAACATGCAAACCTGTTGTTTTTCCTTTTTTTAAAATGGTGGTAATATAGTGGTGAAAAGTAAGGCTTACAACCCAAATACAGCTCAGGCATCCGTGTCTTTTCTCTCTTTAATTCCTTTTTTTCTCTTTAACTACCCCACCTACAGGAAACAGGATCACTCACTACCAACCGATCGATAATTGTTAGATTCAATTGGAGGTGTAACATGAAAAAGAGCAGGTATTCTCGCCAGATTTCCTTGCGTCTGTTTTATCTACTGTCTCTGATTTTTATAACCCTTCCTTTTTTCTCTTTACATGTGTTAGCGCAAAATATGAATGGTGCAGGGAATTCAACTGAACTATTAGATCAAAGTGAAACATTAGATGGTCCTGGTTTCTTCTCTGGTGATGATGTCCAAATTGATGGTACTGTAGAAGGGACGACCTTTGCTGTGGGTGAAGAAGTCCATATCAATGGAACGATTAATGGTTCGCTATTTGTCGTAGCTCAAACTATTTTTATCAATGGTGAAGTAACCGGCAATATTTATGCTACTGGTCAAAATATCACTATCACCGCTCAAAGCAGACAGGATGTTTTTCTAGTGGGCGCAAACATTATTATAGATTCTCAAGCTCAGATTGTAAGAGATCTTTTTGTTGCAGCAGCATCGCTAATGCAGGAAGGGACGATTTCTCGTCACTTATATGGAGGGGGGCAGCGCTTTACCTTAAATGGATCTGTAGCTGGAAATGCTTATTTAGATATCCAACAATTAACTTTACAGTCATCTGCAGTGATCGATGGAAATCTGCATTATGAAAGCCCTAATGCAGCCGTTGTAAATTCAACTGCAACAATCAATGGAACGACTGATTGGGAAGAATCCACTCAAACAATGTCTAACCGCTCTACTCGTCCAATGGCAAGAGCAGTAAAGATCCTGATTGGGTTTCTTTGGAGTGTCCTCAGTACTTTAATCGTCTGGTTTATGATCAAACTATGGCGTCCAAATTTCTGGATGCACTCTATCCAATCCATTTCTACAGCCCCACTTAAAACAATTGCTATCGGCTTAGTAACAATGATCCTAACTCCTATAGCCGCCATTTTGTCTATGTGGACTATTATTGGAATACCATTCGGACTCATCCTTATTGTCACTTACACCATATTAGTGTACCTTTCTCACATCGTTACAGCTGTTTTCATAGGATTTTGGTTAGTGAATACTTTCAAATGGCACAAGTTAAAAAACGAGATTTGGCTTATTCTCCTTGGCGTACTTCTTTTAGAACTCATTGGATTGGTGCCTTTTATCCGTTTCATCATCGGGTTAATCGTTATTTTAACCGGATTAGGTGCCCTGGTCCTTTCAAATCGTAAACTCTCTTCGTCAAATGAACTTTAATGAATCAATGGCTCCTTTTTGAAGCTGGACTAACTAAAAGCTGGGATTAGGTGATCCCAGCTTTTTACTATTCCTAGTTTTATGTCAAAACGACTTAAAAAATATTAATTTTCTGTGATTTTATGGATTACTTTTTTAAAATTCGTTATACTAATCCTTGCTATGCAATTTTTTTGAATGGAAAGGAGTAGATTAGTATTCTAGTCGAACTTTTAAAAGCCGTATTTTTAGGTATTGTCGAAGGTATTACAGAATGGTTGCCCATTAGTAGTACAGGTCATATGATTTTAGTGGATGAATTTATCAAGCTTAATGCTTCTGCTGCGTTTATGGAAATGTTTTTAGTTGTGATTCAATTAGGAGCTATATTAGCAGTTGTTCTTATCTTTTTTCATAAATTGAACCCATTTGCTCCTAGCAAATCTGCGCAAGAGAAAAAAGATACGATGTCTATTTGGTATAAAGTAGTGGTTGGGGTCATTCCAGCTGCAGTTTTGGGATTTTTATTTGATGATTGGTTGACGGAACATTTATTTAATTATCAAACCGTAGCAATTATGCTGATTGTTTATGGAATACTGTTTATAGTGATCGAGAACCGCAATAAAGATCGAGTACCATCGACGAAAACTTTTGCTGATTTAACCTATAAAACAGCCTTCTTAATAGGAATGTTCCAAGTACTTTCTTTGATTCCAGGAACGTCTCGTTCAGGAGCGACTATCTTAGGAGCTATTTTACTGGGAACGTCTCGTTTTGTAGCCACTGAGTATTCATTCTTTATGTCTATTCCAATTATGTTTGGGGCCAGCTTATTGAAACTTTTGGGCTTTGGATTTAACTTTACTGGTTCTGAAGTAGCGATATTATTAACAGGTATGATCGTTGCCTTTTTCGTTTCTATTATCGCCATTAAGTTCTTATTGAAATACATTAAAAATAATGACTTTAAAGCCTTTGGTTGGTATCGTATTGTCTTAGGTATTTTAGTCTTAGGTTATTTCATGCTTTTTGCATAATAGACTAGTCAATTAAAAAAAGGGTTGAGATTATAAAAATCTCAACCCTTTTTTTGCTGCCTATTTGACCTCATCAAAGAAAGCATGGTAGAGAGCTTCTACAGCTTTATCCTCATCTTTTTTCTGTATGCCAAACATGACACTATTTTCTGATGCTCCTTGATTGACCATATCGATATTAATGTGCTCGTCTTTCAAAGCTTGTGCTGCTATCGCCATCGTTCCGATTTGATTACGCATTCCCTCGCCAACTAACATAATCAATGCAACACCTCTCTCTATATTTACACTATCCACAGACAGCTCTTCTGTTAATGCACTAATCAACTTTTTTTCAATCTCAGGGGTCATTTGGTTTTCTCGTAAAATGACTGTCAAGTTGTCGATTCCAGAGGGGGTATGTTCATAACTTAATCCATATGATTCCAATAACTGTAAAACTTTACGCCCAAAACCAATTTCACGGTTCATCAAATACTTCTCAATATAAATGTTTATAAATCCACTTGAGCTGGCAATTCCAATTAAAGGAGCATGTTCTTTTGTATGTTCTTTGACGATTTTCGTTCCTGGAGCCTCAGGATTATTGGTATTCTTTATCACCACTGGGATTCCTTTTTTAAAGGCTGGTTCAAGTGCCTCATCATGTAATACGGAAAAACCTGCATAAGACAATTCGCGCATTTCGCGGTACGTCAATTCAGATACTGGATAAGGGTTTTTGACGACAGACGGATTGGCCGCAAAGATAGCATCCACATCCGTAAAATTTTCGTACAATTCCGCCCCTACTCCGTTGGCTAATATGGCTCCTGTGATGTCTGATCCACCTCTTGAAAAGGTACAAATTTGACCTTCTTTGGTGTACCCAAAAAAGCCAGGAAAAACAAGTACTTCAGTTCTGTTACGCAACTTTTCCAATGCATCATAGCTTTCTGGAAGAATACGTGCATTGTTCGGCTCATCTGTTACAAGCAATCCTGCTTCTTGTGGATTGATATAACTAGATAGCAATCCTTCTTGATTCAAATAAGCTGCGACTAATTTAGCGTTATTGTCTTCCCCGCTTGCTTTAAAAGCATCGATATAATAGTCAGGAGTTGTTTTATCTCCAGCTGTCAGCTCATTCAGATTCATTCGAATCATTTCAATAACCTTTTTATCAAGATGAAGATCTTCTGCTATTTCCTGGTAACGATGTACAACTTTGTTCATTTCATCAGAAAAATCTTGATTTAATAATGATTTTTCAGCTATGGAAATCAGCAAATCAGTCACTTTTTCATCTTGTGGAAATCGTTTTCCTGGTGCGGATACGACGACGATTTTACGCGCTTTATTCTCTTTTACGATCTGAACTACTTTTTTTAATTGTTGAGCTGATGCTAATGAACTGCCCCCAAATTTAACTACATTCATTATTTCACAACCTTTATTTAATTTAATTTGAATAGTTTAAGAAATGATTACAATTAGGATATTCCTCATAAATCCGTCTGAAGTCCCTATATCTTCTTGAAAAAAAAGATTATAATATAAACAAAGATGGAAACTTGGAATTTGTTTATTATAGTACCATGAAATGACAAGTTCATTCTACTGTTGGGATAATTATTTATAGACAAAAGGAGATTTTTTAATGAGTCGGCGCAAAGCATTTACATATCTATTAGGTGTTTCTTTTGTTGCAGGAGTTGCACGAGAAACTCTGCGTAAGAAAAACAAAAAAACTCGATTTCATAAAACTTCTGCCATCTCCAGGTTTGCCGGGACATGGACGTTTGATGATTCTTTGTATCCAGAAACTAAAACTCTTAAAATTGATGATCAAGCTCGATTATTTATAAATGAAAAACCTGTAAAAGGCTCGTTAACTTTATTAGATCAAAAAAAATTAACTTTTACAGATCATTATGGATATGAGCTGATTATTCAACCAATCGATAAAAATTCAATCACATTGTTTGATTCTGCCGATGACAAAACCTATACTTTGTCTTTAACCTCCCTCAACTAGACTTAACATTTTGTTTTTTTTTATTGCTCTTTTAGTTAAAATCGGTTTTAATTAAAAGGAATTCGTTAGACAAAAAGGAGGCAACAAAGTATGGCCCGATACAAAGACAATATTCCTTCCGTTATTACTGAATTAAGACATGATACAGTTGATGTTCCTTCAGTAATCACTAAATGCAGCGGCATCAATATTAATGGAAGAAAACTGAAATCCTTTATTTTTACAACAGATATTTCTATTATCTGCAATACTGATGCGGATGCTGTAATAGCAGTTTATCCTTTCACACCTTACCCTGCTATCATACAAGCTATCTCTTCCGTAGCATCTATACCCGTTATAGCTGGAGTAGGTGGCGGTTTGACACATGGACTCAGATCTGCAAACATTAGTCTTTTTGCAGAATCTTTAGGAGCCATCAGTGTCGTCGTTAATGCTCCTACACCGCTGGAAACTATTACACAGATCAACACCGTGATCGATATCCCAATCGTGATCACTATTGTTTCTGAATTTACAGATATCCAAGAAAAATTGGATGCTGGAGCAGATATCCTTAATGTCAGTGGAGGTTCAAAAACGGCTTCCATCGTCCGCAGCATTCGCAAAAATTATCCGAATGTTCCTATTATTGCAACTGGTGGTCCAACTGACGAAAGTATTTTAGAAACTATTGAAGCTGGCGCTAACGCAATTACGTACACTCCGCCTTCTAATGGAGAATTATTTAAACGTAAAATGGATAAATACCGTAAACAAGAAGAAAATAAATACATTGAAGAATAAAACCTTTCACTGCAGCAACGCATTTCTGGCAAGTCAGAAACTTACGTTGTTGTTTTTTTATTCCTTATTAGTTTTACTAAACCATCCTCATTTAGAAAAATCATTGAAATAAATCCCACCTTCCTGTAGGATAGAGATGATCGACTTGTAAATAGTAAGTTAAAAGGAGAATATACAATGAAAATAGATATTTGGTCAGATTTTGTTTGCCCTTTTTGTTACATAGGTAAACGACACATTGAAGAAGCAACAAAAGGTATGGAAGATATCACTTTTGAATACCATAGTTATGAGTTGGATCCAACGGCTCCTGAAAAATACGAAGGCCCTATGCAAGAATATTTTGCAGAAATCAAGGGTATGAGCTCTTCACAAGCTGACGATATGATCCAACAGGTGACTACAATGGCCACAAATGCCGGCTTGGATTATCACTATGAAAAAATTCAACACGGGAACACGGTAAAACCTCATCGCCTATTCCAGTATGCTAAAACACAAGGTAAAGGTACTGAATTCATGGAAGTCGCAAAGGAAGCTTATTTTATCAATGGAGAATGGTTAAATGATGACCCTACATTGGTGGAGTTAGCTGAAAAAGTCGGCTTAGATAAAGAAGTTGCTGCGAAAATTCTTCATTCAGAGGATTATTTAGACGCTGTGCAACAAGACGTAACTGCCGCCCAACAAATCGGTGTCCAAGGCGTGCCTTTCTTTGTGATTGATGGAAAATACGGTATTAGTGGAGCACAACCGATAGATACCTTTAAGCAAGTCTTAACAGAGATACAAGCAGAAAATGCTTAACGGATAAACCAATGAAAATATGCAGTATAGATTCCATCATTTGGGACCTATACTGCATTTTGAGTCTTACAGTCTAAATGTTTTGTTTCATGCTCTTTATAAATACGTTGCGCAAAACAGACTTCCTGTAGTTTCACTTTCTCTTTTTGTTGGGAAAGTTCAACCAACTAAAAGAGAAAAGTGAACCTCACGAAAATCTAAGCGTTTTGCTCCACGCTCTTTTTAAATTGGTTCATTGAGGTGAATGGTTTGTTCATTTTGCGGCATTTCAGAATCTATTTTCCAAATTTCCTCTGCATAACGCATAATCGTAAAGTCCGCTGAGAAGGGACCGGAATTCGCTATATTCAATAATGATTTTTGATTCCACAATTGTTTATCTTGATACAGTTCATCTACTTGATGTTGCACGGTAATATACTCCTCAAAATCTTTCAGTACAAAATACTCGTCATTGTATTTCACTAGGGAATCAAAAATCACTCTTCCTTCTTCTTTAATGTCTGGAATAGTCCCATCAATCAAAGTGTTTAATACTTTTCTCAGTTTTGGACTAGAGTCATAAATTGTGCGTGAAGAATACGTTCCATTTTCATAATAGTCATACACCTCATCTGAAGTTAGGCCGAACAAGAATATATTGTCTTCTCCAACATAATCTCGTATTTCTACGTTAGCTCCATCTAGTGTAGCTACAGTTAATGCACCGTTGAGCATTAATTTCATATTACTTGTTCCTGAGGCTTCTTTACTGGCTAAAGAAATTTGTTCGCTTACTTCTGCAGCTGGAATAATCAATTCAGCTAACGTAACACCATAATTTTCTACAAATACTACTTTCAATTTATTTCCAATGTCTGGGTCATTATTTACTAACTCAGCAACAGCATTGATCACTTTGATGATTTGTTTAGCATACAAATAACTTGGTGCTGCTTTAGCTCCAAAAATAAAAACTCTTGGTTGAATATCCAATTCTGGGTTTTCTTTGATATCTAGATATCTGGAAAGAATGTGCAACACATTTAACAGTTGACGTTTATAAGCATGCAATCGTTTGATTTGAACATCAAATAGAGCATTTGGATCAATAATTAAGCCCATTTTGCTTTCTACATACTGCGCAAATCGCTGTTTATTTTTCAATTTTACTTCTGCTAATTCTCTCAAAGAAGCCACATTATTGGCATACCCTTTCAATATCTTTAATTCTGATGGTTTCTTTTTCCATTCTGTACCGATTCTGTCATCAATAAATTTCGTCAGGTCCTCATTAGCTATTTGCAACCACCGTCTTTGAGTGATACCATTCGTTTTATTGTTAAATTTAATGGGATACATTTCGAAGAAGTGTTTCAATACATCATTTTTCAAAATATTTGTATGCAGTTGTGCAACTCCGTTAACACTGTGGCTTCCAATAATAGCCAAATGCGCCATATTCACCACACCGTCTTTGATAATAGCTGTTTGATAAGTCAATTCTTCCCCATAGATAGGCAATTTCTTTTCAATATGTCGGCGATTGATCTCTTCGATCACTTGATACACTCTTGGGATCTCAGCTTGCAACATTTCGATGGGCCACTTTTCCATTGCTTCTTGCATGATCGTATGATTGGTGTAGCTCATCACTTTCTTCCCTATCTCCCAAGCTTGTTCCCAACTCAATCCTTCTTCATCAATCATAATGCGAATGAATTCAGGAATACATAAAGCTGGATGTGTATCATTGATATGGATAGCAACTCTATCTGCAATGTGGATCATTGGCAAATGTAATTTTTTGTAATAACGAACAATACTTTGAACGCCTGCTGAACACAAGAAATACTCTTGTCTCAACCGTAAAATCCTGCCTTCATAATTGGAATCATCTGGATACAAGACTTCCGTCAATTGATTCACTTCTCGTTGAGCGGTGATACTAGAATAGTGAACGTAATCTTCTGGAGGGATTTCAGCTGACCATAATCGCATATTGTTGACCAAATTATTTTGATAACCAATCATAGCAGTATCGTACGGAACGGCTAAAATATTTCGGGTATTGTCGTAGATCGGTACAAATCGTCCTTCCTCTTCCGTTAAATAAACCTGACCTCCAAATCGGACATTGATGGTTTTATTTTCTTTTCGGACTTCCCATACGTTTCCATTTCGCAGCCAATTATCAGGAACTTCAACTTGATGTCCATCAATAAATCGCTGTTGGAACAAGCCGTACTTATACCGAATACCGCTCCCAGCACCAGGAATACCTAAAGAAGCGATAGAGTCCATAAAGCAGGAAGCTAATCGGCCTAATCCTCCGTTTCCCAGCGCAGGATCTTCTTCTGCTTCCACTATTGATTGAAAATCCAGACCGATTTCTTCAATACCGTTGCGAATGGTATCTAAGATCCCTAAATTCAGTAAATTACTTTTCAACATTCTTCCCGGTAAAAATTCCATTGAAAAATAATACAATTGTTTGACCTGTTTTTTTTCGTACTCTATTTTGGTTTGCGTCCAATTTTCCCCTGCATAGGCTTTGACAAAAGTTCCAAGTGCACTGTACAACTGAATAGGAGAAGCTTCTTTTACATCTAGTCCATATAGTCCTTTCAACAATCTCTCATAGTCTTTTTTAAACTCTGCTACTTGTAATGTCATTCCAAATCCTCCTCATAGGTATAACCATTCTATGTACTTAGCACGTTTTACGACAAGGGCCAGGCCAAAAAAATTTGGTCTAGCCCTTTAATCCTTCATACTGCTCATTTAATTTGTTTGATCTGTAATTCTGTCATAACTGTCTTGATACAATTGACTAGATTTTTCCCAACTGAAGTCTTTTTTCATAGCTTGTCGTACCAATTTTTTCCATTGATCTGGGTAATCAAAATATACTTGTAAAGCACGATCAATGGTTTCCAACATGATTTGGCTAGAATAGCCTGAGAAGCTGAATCCAGTTCCTTCTCCCGTAAATGTGTTGTAGGCTTGCACGGTGTCTTTTAATCCGCCTGTTTCGTGGACGATCGGCAACGTTCCATAACGCAAAGAATTTAGTTGAGAAAGTCCACACGGCTCGAAAGCAGACGGCATAATAAACAGATCGCTTCCAGCATAGATCAGTTGAGCCAATTCAACGTCAAAGTCGATGATCGCTTTAAATTTCTCAGGATAGGCCCAATTATAATGTTTACAAGCATCTTCAAGATGGCTTTCTCCTGTACCTAAGAGGATGATTTGAACTTCTCGCTGCATCAATTCATCCATTTTTTCAATGAGTAAATGAACGCCTTTTTGCTCCGTCAAACGGCTTACCATAGCCATTACAGGAATATCTTTCTTGACTGGCAACCCCACTTTTTCCTGCAATACACTTTTGTTGATAGCTTTTCCACTTGGATCATCCACAGAGAAATGTTCTGCAACATGCTCATCTGCTTCAGGGTTAAACACATCATAGTCAATCCCATTTAAGATTCCCACGATTTTACTCTTATTGTCTCTTAAAACACCATCTAATCCCATACCGAATTCTTCCGTTTGGATTTCATCAGCATAACTGGGACTCACAGTAGTGACTAAGTCAGCGTAATAAATACCGCCTTTTAAGAAATTAACGTTTCCATAGAATTCTAGACCATTCATATGAAAGGCATTGTAGCCAATATCAAATAGATCTGATAAAACTACTTGGTCATAAATACCTTGGAATTGTAAATTGTGAATGGTTAATACTGTTTTAATGGATTGATATCTTTCGATCCAATTGTATTTGTCTTTTAACAAAACAGGCACCATTGCAGTGTGGTAGTCGTTCACATGAATCACATCAGGAATGAAATCGATTTTTTCCAGCATCTCAAGGATAGCTTGAGAGAAGAATGCAAAACGTTCTCCATCATCATCAAAACCATAGATTCCAGGGCGATCAAAGTAATACAGATTATCTACAAAATAATAAGTAACCTCGTCTTTAACCAATTGCTTTATACCGCAGAATTGACTCCGCCAGCCTACCTTTACTTCGAATTGACAAACATCTTCTAATTGATCTTTGTATTGCTGCGGTAAAGAAGTATAAAAAGGAAGCACTACACGTATGTCAATTCCTTTTTTTTTCAACTCTTTAGGCAAAGCACCTGCAACATCGCCTAATCCTCCTGTTTTATAAAAAGGAGCACATTCAGCAGCGGCAAATAATACTTTCATGCTTACGCCCCTTTCTTCTCAGTCAGTACACTGCCTTTTTCTACTACTAAAGGTTGTTCGGGTGTGCCGATTAATTTTACTCCCGGAGCTACAGTGACATTTTTATCTAAAATCACGTATTCCAAATGAGCTCCTTCACCAATTTGACTGCCTTGCATAATAATCGAGTTTTTTACTACCGCATTTTCTTTGATACGAACTTTACGGAAGATGATCGTGTTTTCCACTTCACCATCTATATAACAGTCTGTTGCAATTTGAACATTTGAAACTTTGCTAGAAGGAGAATAATAAGTTGGTGCACCATTTCTTGCTCGTGTAATGACAGGTTCATCACGGTAGAATAATGAATTGTAGTTGTCTTCATCCAACATATCCATGCTCGCTTCATAATAGCTCAACACAGTATCGATATATTTTAAGTATCCTGTGTATTCAAATCCACAAACTTTATTGCCTTGTTCTAAAGCCAGGTTCAGCATTAATCCCATATGGTGTCTTTCTTGTCTTTCTTCAAGCAGATCCAAATAGTATAAGAATTTTTCTACACTCATCACAGTGATACCTGTTTGGATAGCTAATTTTTCATTTCCTTTATCCATCATCTCACTAACAGAATTAAGGCATTCAATCACTCCAGTATCTGGATTAAGAGAGTAACTTTTCAGGTCTGTATCAACAGGTACTTCTGCAGCCGGAATATTTTTGTAAACAACGGTCATGTCTGCAGAATTTTCTTTATGGTAGCGTAAAATAGATTGTAAATTAATGTGGCACAACATTTTACTGCCGGTAATCACCACATACTCAGCTGCGGATTTTTTTACATAGTTTCGTTGGTCTTCATAATAAGTCAATTTATCGCCTTCTAGAGCCGCAGATTCTTTTAAATCCATTTGAGAGTGGGTAAATACTCCTCCGCCAATAGTAGAGTCTAAACCCCATTCAAACCCGCTTCGAATATGATCGTATAGTGAATGTCCACTTCCAGAAATGAATAATGCTGCAGATGTAGCTTCTGCATTATGCAAAGCAGTAAATGGGAAATCGATTAAGCGGTATCTGCTTGCAAAAGGCAAGGCTGCTACAGGGCGTTTATTCGTTAAAGGTTTTAACCTACTACCGTCTTCAACTAAATTAACGATTGCACAAAAACTATTTCTTCTCATCATCTTTAAGTCCTCCAATCTCTTCAGAGTAGCCTAACACAGCTATATCTTTATCCTTACCAATCAATTTTCCGCCATCGTGTACTTTGGCATTTTCACCAATGATCGCATGATCAATGACTACATTTTCACCAATAGTTACGTTTGACATAATAAAACTGTCTTTAATCACTGACCCTTTTCCAACTTTGACATTGTGAGACAAAATGGAATGTTCTATTTCTCCAGCAATATAGCAGCCGTCTACTATCATTGAATTCGTTACTTTGGAAGTTTCAGTTAAGAATTGAGGTGGAGAATCTGGATTATTAGAGTAAATCCTCCAGTTTTCATCTCGAATGTTTAAGGCATGTTCGGGGTTGAGAAACTCCATATTTGCTTCCCATAAACTTTCAATTGTTCCAACATCTTTCCAATAATCTCTAAACGCATAGGCATAAATATCTTCACTATTTCGAAGATAAGCTGGAATAACATGCATTCCGAAATCTTCCATTTGACGATTTTTAGCTTGGTTGTCGATTAAATATTTTTTCAATTTAGGCCAATCAAAGATATAGATTCCCATTGAAGCCAGATTGCTTTTTGGATTGTCAGGTTTTTCTTGGAATTCAATAATCCTGTCTGACTTATCTGTGTTCATCAGTCCAAATCGAGAAGCTTCTTCCCACTCAACAGGAATAACACCAACTGTTAAAGCAGCTTTTTTTTCTTTATGGTAATCCAACATTTTTTGGTAATCCATTTTGTAAATATGATCTCCAGATAAAACCAATAAATATTCAGGATCGTATCTGTCTATAAAGCCAATGTTTTGATAGATAGCATGAGCTGTTCCCTTAAACCATTTTTCTCCATCTACATTGGTATAAGGTTGAAGAATGGTAGCTCCTCCATTATGAGTATTCAGCCCCCACGCTTCTCCATTACCTACATGAGCATTTAAATCCAACGGTTGGTATTGAGTAACAACACCAACATTCTTAATTCCTGAGTTTGCGCAGTTGCTCAATGCAAAGTCGATGATGCGGTATTTCCCACCAAATGGAACGGCTGGTTTGGCGATTTCTTTAGTCAATTTTCCTAAACGAGATCCTTGTCCTCCAGCTAATATCATAGAGACTATTTCATTTTTCATTTTTATACGGAAGATACAATTTCTGTAACCTTCCTCTACCCTCCTCTTTTTTATAATAACTTCAAACAGCTATAAAACAAAATAATTTGACTATTAGAATGAATATTTATACTTTTGGTACTTTAAAAATTCTTTTAGGCTTTAAAATAATCACACTCATAGCTGGAACAATCAAATTAATAGAGTATTCCTGATTATTATGGGGTTTTTTCTCTGTTTTTAATGTTCCCTGTGTTTCGGTCCAAGTACCCCCAAGCTCTTCCATTTCTGTATTTAACAGCTCTTCGTATTGCCCTTCAAACGGAACTCCCACTCGATAATTTTGCCGTTCCACAGGTACAAAATTGCATATTATAATAAGAAAATCTCGCGGTTTTTTTCCTTTTCGAATGTAAGTCATAATCGATTCCGAAGCATTATCGGCGTCTAAAATTTCTATTCCTTTAGGATCATGATCTAATTCCCATAAAGCTTTGTTCTCTTTGTAGATCTGATTTAACGTTCGGCTAAATTGTAGATGTTTATTGTTCGCTGCGTCATCCAAACTGTTCCATTCAAGGCTGGAATCAAACTTCCATTCAAGGAACTGACCATACTCATTTCCCATAAACCCTAATTTTTTACCTGGGTGTGTCATCCGAAAAGCTTCCAACGTTCGAAGACCGGCAAATTGATTGTACCGATCTCCAAACATTTTGTGCATCAATGACTTTTTACCATGAACTACTTCGTCATGTGAAAAAGGCAATACATAATTCTCATTGAACATGTACATAAACGAAAATGTCAGTAAATTAAAATGCTGTTTCCGAAGTGCAGGATTCATTTCAAAAAATCTCAATGTATCATTCATCCAGCCCATATTCCATTTGTAATTAAACCCTAAACCACCTTGCTCCACAGGTTTAGTTACTTTTGACCAGGCAGTACTTTCTTCCGCAATCATTAATGTTTCTGGATGACGTTCAAAGATAACTGTATTCATTTTTTGGAGAAATTTTACGCCTTCTCGATTGTGGTTGCTTCCGTCATCATTGGGTATCCATTCTCCTTCATCGTAATCCAAGTACAACATGTTGGAAACAGCATCCACTCGTAGTCCATCTAGATGAAGTTGCTCAATCCAGAACAAAGCATTTGAAATCAAGAAACTATGGATTTGTGGTTTTCCCAAATCGAAGTTCAACGTTCCCCAACGGTAGTTTTGAGCTTGATGGTAATTTTGATATTCATATTGCGGTGTGCCATCAAAATAAGCCATGCCATAATCATTTTTATTGTAATGACTCGGTACCCAATCCATAAGAACACCAATATTGGCTAAGTGAGCAGCTTCAACAAAATCTTGCATGTCTTCTAATGTTCCAAATTTTGAAGAAAGGGCAAAATAGCCGGTCGCTTGGTACCCCCAAGAAGCGTCAAGAGGGTGCTCCATAAGAGGTAAAAATTCAATATGTGTATAGCCCATCTCTTTTACGTAAGGAATAAGCTCCCTTTGTAATTCTGGAATACTATACCAAGTTCCATCCTCATGGCGTTTCCAAGAGCTCATATGTACTTCGTAAATATTCAATGGACGTTCGTAAACAGGGAATCTTTTTTTGGATGCCATCCAAAGCCCATCACGCCATTTTTTCTGTGGCAGTTCTTTGATGACTGAAGCATCTTTTGGCCGTACTTCGTATTCAAGAGCTTGGGGATCGATTTTTAGTTTGACGGTTCCATCTTGGTGTTGGATACGGTATTTGTAGGGTTGTCCTTCCTTAGCGCTATCACAAAAAACAGACCACATTTCTGTGTGACCTACTTTTTCCATTCTTTTCCCTTCAAACCAGTCAGTACAATCACTGACTAAAGAAACTGCCTCAGCATGGGGCGCCCACACAGTAAAGCGAAACCCCTCTTTTCCATTTTGAACTTCTTTATGACTTCCTAAAGTTAAATAGCAGTCATAATAATTCCCTGTATTAAACAGATAACTCATTTCTTCAAATTTTTTCATGTTGAATGAATTAATGATTTGTTTTTCCATTTCCTCCACCTCATTCTAGTTAAAAACAATTATTCGTTTTATTTTATCATTGAATTCTAATTTTTGACATCTTTTTTTAATACAAACCCACTTTTTTTTGATCTTTTCATCTTATTCAAACTATACCATTTCGTTTTTAAAAATGCTTTTAAAGACCCTTTTCTTTTTAAATAATTCTTTTTAACTTTTTTTACTTTCTTTTATTCTTTTTGTCTAAATGGTGTCTATTAGAATACTTTAATGGTAAAATAATCATAAGAACACTTTCTTTAATAAACTTTTTTCATGATTATTTTTGTTTGAAACACTTAGTTTTGAAAAATAACTCATTACGAAAGGAGGTAAATCTATGTTAAACATTGCACTTCTTTCAATTGGATTTCTTGGCTTAGTTATTGCAGCAATAACCCCTCGTTCAACTCTAGGTGGAGCTATCTCGCTGCTAAGTTTTGCTGCTTATTTCTTTATGAATGAGAATGATGAATGGTACACAATTATCATTTTTATTTTAGGTATATCTCTATTAACCTTTGAGGTTTTTATACCGGATTTTGGAATAGCGGGTATTATAGGAATCCTGTTGATTATTTTTGGTTTGTATCAAACATTAGGAGATCTTGGTCAAGCTATTCGAGATTTAAGTATCGCTGTTCTCTTATCCGTTGGCTTAGTGATTGTATTGGCCAAGAAAGGCTATTCTTTTGATAATTTCAGTAAGTTGGTTTTAAATAATGACTTAACTTCCGAGAGAGGTTTTTTGAGTAGTATTGATTATTCTTCTTTACTTGGACAAACCGGTAAAACACTTACTGCTTTAAGACCCACTGGAAAAGCTTTATTTGAGGAAATTACTTTAGATGTATTGAGTCAAAATGAAAGAATTGAAGAAAATGTTCTAGTAGAAGTTATTAAAGTGGAAGGTTCTAAAATTATAGTTAGGAGAGTGGTAGAAAATGAATGAAACGAGTAGTTTTATTGGTATAGCTATAATTGCGGTTATAGTAATAGTTATTATCAGTTTATTTTTACGATTTGTACCCGTTGGTTTATGGGTAACTGCATACTTTTCAGGAGTTAAAATAGGTATTGGAACTCTTGTAGGAATGCGTTTGAGACGTGTTACTCCTTCTCATATCGTTCGCCCGCTGATCAAGGCTACAAAAGCCGGGTTAGTATTGAACATTAATGATTTGGAGGCTCATTATTTAGCTGGTGGAGATATCAACCAAGTTATTGACGCTTTGATCGCTGCTGAAAGAGCAAATATTCCTTTAAAATTTGAACAAGCTGCGGCTATTGACTTAGCAGGACGTAATGTTTTTGAAGCTGTTCAAGTCAGCGTAAATCCCAAAGTTATTGAAACTCCATTTATTGCTGCAGTAGCTAAAAATGGTATCGAAGTTCGTGTAAAAGCTAAAGTAACGGTTCGTGCTAACATCGAACGGTTAGTTGGGGGTGCCGGTGAAGATACGATTATTGCCCGTGTTGGTGAAGGTATCGTTACAACTGTAGGTAGTTCCATAAATCACAGTGCCGTACTAGAAAACCCTGACGGTATTTCAAAAGTTATCTTAAGTAAAGGTTTAGACTCCGGTACTGCTTTTGAGATTCTATCGATCGATATCGCAGACGTTGATGTTGGACGTAACATTGGTGCTCAATTGCAAACAGAACAAGCCCAAGCAGATAAAAATATTGCTCAAGCTAAAGCAGAAGAACGTCGCTCTATGGCTATTGCAGAAGAACAAGAAATGCAAGCTGAAACACAACGCATGCGCGCTAAAGTTGTGGAGGCCGAATCTCAAGTTCCATTAGCCTTAGCAGATGCTTTGAAGTCAGGAAATCTTGGCGTTATGGATTACTACAACATGAAAAATATCAATGCTGATACAGATATGAGAAGTTCTATTTCAGATAGTTCTAAGAGAGAAAGTGATGAATAATGAATTCTATATTCATTCTCATCATGTTGGGTCTCCTTGTTTATAGCGGTATATTCATTTTCATATTTTTTATCCGTGCGCTGATACCGAAAAACACTCGGCAAAAGAAAAGCTCAGATATAACAAGAGCAGGCAGCAACCGGAACCAACAACAAGTTGCCAGAAGAACGACCACTCCTCGAACTCCAAGTAGGTCAGTTTCGGCTAATCGAAATGCAAATAAACAACAAAGTTGGAGAGAACTTGCTTCTGAGTTTAAAGAAGCATTGAATGAACTAGATTCTTCCAGTTCGAAACAAGCCAATACTCAAAAAAGAACTACTGTGAACCAACCTAATCCTAAAAGAAATCCTTCTGCTACTAAACGGCAACGTGATTATAGCCGCGAAGGTTCTGGAAGTTCGGAAGGTATGGGCAGTTTAGAAGGTACTAGAGGTCTTGAAGGATCATCCAGTTACGAAGGTACTGAATTTCATCCTGAAGGTCATACCACAAAGCAGAAATCACTAAAAAAAACAGCTGTCTCGCGCGATGCATATGCACCTAGTCTTAAAATAGGTAAAACTCATTTGCAAAAAAATATCGTTCAGGCGGTGGTTTACAAAGAAATACTTGATAAACCAAGAAGTAAAAGACCTATTAGATAGGGAAAATCGATTGTGCAAAAAAAGGAACGATGTTTCGGTCCTTTTTTTGCACGATTTTTCAGCCTTTTGCTGCTCCGCCTAAAGCAAATCCTTTAGACATATGGTTCTGTGCGAAATAGTACAGTATAAAAGTTGGTAACATATATATAATTGAATATGCTGCAAGTTGTCCGTAAGCAGCGTAACCATACTGCCCAAAAAATTGGTACAACGTTACTGAGGCAGGTAATTTAGAAGGAGATTGCAACAAGATATAAGGTACAAAGAAATTGCCCCAGCTTCCGATAAAAGTAAATATGGCTACTGTAAAGATCCCCGGTTTCATAAGTGGAATAATCACTTTTCGTAGACCATCAAATGAACTGGCTCCATCTATCCAGGCCGATTCTTCTAGTTCAACTGGTACACCATCCATAAAATTTTTCATCATCCATATGCCAAATGGTAATCCTGAAGCGGTTAAAAATAATAAAGTTGCCCAAAGAGAGTCTACCCAATTAAAGAAAACAAATAGCTGATAAACAGGTACCATCACTGCTGTAATAGGTAACGAAGTCATGAATAAGATTGTCATCAATAATTTTTGTTTGTGCTTTAATGAAAATCTGGATAGTGGATAGCTAGCTAACAAGGATAAAACAACAACTAAGATCGTCTGTCCTCCAGATAAGAAAAGGCCATTTATAAAAGCACTTTGATTTCCTGAATCTGTCAGTACAGTTGAATAATTAGCTAAAGATAGTTCTTCTGGAACTTTTAACACTTGTGTAGCAGACTCATCAAAAGAAGCAAAAATAATCCAAAACAACGGTAAAATAAACATTGCTGCAATAATGAGTAAAATTATATATGGAATGATATTTCGTAATTTTATCGGTTTCATCATTTTTGCCTCCTACTCTTCTGTTTTTAATAATTTGATATACACCAAACTAAGGATAATTCCTATAGAAAGAATAATTAATGAGATAGCTGTTCCATACCCTAATTGATAATTTACAAAAGCTTGTTCATACATTAAGACTGGAAGTGTAGACGTGGCTCCAGAAGGACCACCCCCTGTCATAGTGTAAATTAAAGTAAATACCCCCATCGTACTTAGCGTAATGATAACTAGATTCGTAAAAATCGTATTTTTAATCATAGGTATCGTTATTTTCCATAGCCTTTGCCAAGCAGATGCTCCATCTATTTTTGCTGCTTCTTCTATACTATCCGGAATATTATCTAAAGCAGATTGGAACATCAGCATACTCAATGCAGAACCTTGCCAGATATTTGCTACAACTATTGAGAACATAGGAAAAGTGAATAACCAAGATATAGGTTCAATTCCCGAGCTCATTAAAATCTGGTTCAATGTTCCGCCATCATGTAAGAAAGAAACAAACATGATTGCTACAATCAACTCTGGAGTAACCCACCCTGCCATAAATACACTTCCGACTACTTTTCGAAAGGTCCGATTTGTATTTTTCATTAAAAAAGCTAATAGGAATCCAAACAACTGCTGACCCATAATTCCTGATAATACTAAGAAAACAATGGTAGTAAAAAACGATTGTTCAAATCGTGGGTCTCTCATTAAATTGCTGAAATTTTGAAATCCTACAAATTGAATATCCTGTGCAGCTGCCCCTGTTAAAGAAAAGTTTGTAAAAGAAAAGAAGAAAGTCATCATGATAGGTCCTACAAAAAACACTACTAATTATAGGAGAGAAGGTGTTAAAAAGAGTATTGCTTGCCTCTTTTTGTTATTATTTTTCCTTTTTGCTGTTCTATTTAGTGCATTTTCATTCTGCATTATACTCCCTCCTCGTTTTAATTTATTTCTTTAAAAATGAGAGACCAACTTGTTAAATTGGTCTCTTATTTGAATTTATTGATTTATAATATTATCCGTACCAACAATCCGTTCTAATCCTTCAATATAGCTTTGAACAGCTTCTTCAGGAGTAACATTCCCTGATACAAGCGACTCCACAACTTCTTGAATATGAGTTGAAACAGTTGGGTAGTCATCTACTGCCGGACGGAAGTTAGTATAAGATAAAATTTCTCCAGCTTCCTCATAATTACTGATAGGTTGGTTTAAATATTCTTCATCCTCTGCCACATCAGTTCGTACTGTCATATCTCCTGTTTGGCGAACATAGTCGGTTTGGTGTTCTTGATCAACTGCCATTTTAATAAATTCAGCAGCTAAATCTTTATTTTGAGCATTAGATGGAATAGATAATGCCCAACCTCCAGACATAGAAGTGTATTCTGGATCTTCACCATTTTGAGTTGGAAAGGCCACAAAATCCCAAGTATCCAGAGCTTCAGGCCAAGGAGTTGCTCTCCCTTCGCGCCAACTTGCTGCTACCCAATTACCATCCATTACCATGGCAACTCCATCATTTATCATCAAATCTTCTGCTAATACAGTAGAAATCTGGCTATTTGAGGCTACGCTTAACTCTGGTCCTAAGTCATTCTGATAAACGTTATCAATAAAAGTAAACGTGTCTAATAAAGCCTGTTCATCTACGACCCATTTTCCTTCATCCCAATTGTACAATTCAGATCCTGTACCAAAATACAATTGTTGGAAAGTTCTCATTGCTGTTGCTTCTCCATTTGCCTTGGTAGAATACATAAATAACGGTATGGTTTCACTATTACTGCCTTTAATAGTCTCAGCAGCCGTTAAAATTTCTTCCCAAGATGCAGGTTCAAATGGAACAGGCAAACCTGCTTCTTCAAAAATATTTTTGTTGTACCAGAGACCTTGGACATCAGTACTAAAAGGGACTCCATAAATTTGTCCATCTTCAGCAGTAACCCCTTGTTTAACAGTCTCTTCTATTAAATCCCAATCCTCCCATCCATTTACCACATCGTCCATAGATTCCAAATACCCAGCATTTACATCTGAATTCAAGATAAAAGTATCTTCTACAGCTACGTCTGGGGAAGTTTCTGCCGATTGCATCATTAATGCTTGGCGAGTAGTTGTGTCATCAAATAATGGTATCAATTCCACATCGACATCGTCATGCGTGGCTTCAAAATCAGCTTCTAAGTCCGCAAACCAATCCTCCCACCAAGACGGATAACTCACCTTTAAGACTTGCTGCCCACTTGCTCCGTCTGTGTCTTCGGCATTATCGTTATTACCGCAAGCTACTAGACCAAACACTAAAGGAATGGCTAAACCAGAAAAGACAAATTTTTTCTTCATCCTATTCTCCTCCAATTTAATATAATTGTTTAGAAATTTGTTTTACCGATCTGTAAATCAGTAAAACGTTTTCATTTCTTATTCAAAGTATATCTTTACATCTTTATTGTTTTCAACTAATACGGTTGATATTTAGTCTTTCAACCTGTTCAGTTTTCATTTCATTTCACAAAATGTAAAAAAGGAAGTTGAGATAGAGACGCCTCAACTTCCTTTAAAGAACATCCTATTTCTATTTTAACGATAATACTTCTTTAGAAATTTGTTCATAATAGGAACCAAAATAGGAGCTAGTATAAAATAGAACCCACTATTCCCTAATGCGTGCATGGTGTCAAACGGCAAACCCGCTAGATAATAGGCCCAAAAATTTTGGATGCCAAAAAATGGTGCTTGTACTGCTGAAATGACAAAACCATAGATATATCCAGTCAATCCGGCGTAAAGAATCATCCCTACAAACAGAATACGAGGAACTAGAATTGTAAGAGATCCTGTTAACAAGATAATAACGGTAAAAGAGGCAATCTGTGCTATTGTCCAGACACCTAAACCTAGGTTAATATTTGATATCAAAATACTCAAAATAGCTACAATCAGTCCATCCCTTGTTCCTAAAGTAAGAGTAATCAGCAGTAAGATGACTGTTACAGGTTGTACATTTGGCAAAAACTGAAACAGCAAGCGGCTGATATAGCATAAAGTTGTCAGTATACCCAACAACGCTATATGTTGAACTTGATACCTTTTTGAAGAGCGTTTAATAGCCATTCAAGCTCCACTTCACTTCATCTCCGTCTTTGAGCACATAATCGGCTGCTCCAACAGTTGGTTGTTCATCATTGACTGTGTACAACCAGTATTTGCTTTCTGTCTCATCTTGCTCATGCTCTTCAATAGAACTGACTAAACCACCCTCTTCGACCACTTTAAAATTCTCTTTCAAAGCTTCCAATACCGTTTGGCCTTCTTCAATGTCAAATTCTTGTGCTAAATCAGCTATTTCCTTATCGTCTTCTTCAAAGGTAAATGAGACAGTAATAGCTGTTTCAACTGAGCTGACTTCACTAGATGTTGCAGATGATGATTCAGTTTCTTGATTGTTACTCCCACAAGCAGTGACCAAAACAGCTGATGATACTAAAAGCATTAATTTGAATGATTTAACCATTTTTATTCCTCCTGATAAATTCCATTAGTTTTAAAGACAAAAAAAAAAATGCCCCAACAAGGCGCAAATGTCTTATTAGAACTTCTAATTGAACAATAGAGTGCTTTGCCTCGAAGCCTCATTGTGTATAAACAATTGAAAAAAAGACCTGACTTAAAGCTGTTCGCTTTTCACAGTGGCGGGACCGTGTTGGATTTACACCAACTTCCATTTTTCAAGAGTTGTATTTAGTTTTAGGAATAGCCTCTTTTTTCAAATCTGTATGAAAAACGACTCCTCCTCTTTCGTAAAACGGTTCTTCAATTCCTTTACGATGATTGACCACTCGAGCAATAGCAAAGAAATAGTCGGACAAACGATTGATGAAAATCGGCACAATTGGATTGATAGTTGTTTCTCTACTTAATGCAACAATGATTCTTTCCGCTCTTCGAGTAACTGTTCGTGCAACTTGCAGTAAACTGGAAACCGGGTGTCCGCCAGGGATAATAAACTTTTCAATCGCAGGTGGTTCTTCTGCATAGATGTCAATTCTCGATTCGATCCACTCCACTAGTTCTTTTTGGACTTTATATTCTTTCAGTCCATCTGGAGTAGCTAAATCTGTTCCGCAGTCGAATAAATCATATTGGAGTTTGATGAGTTCTTGTTTAATGTCAGTATCATCCAGTTGACTAACAATATACCCCATTAATGAATTCAACTCATCAATAGTACCGTAGCTTTCTACACGTATCGAATCCTTAGGAATCGTTCGGCCGCCAATGAGATTGGTATTTCCAAAATCGCCGCGTTTCGTATATATCTGCATCTTATTCTCCTTTCCTTGTTTACTATTTCACTATAAAACAGAATTCCATTAAAGTAAATCAATAATTTTTAGACTAACAACAATCCGTCTAAATTTAAAACTTGGATTTTCTTTTTCGGTTTCTGCTTGATCAAACCCGAATCCTCTAAATCGCTTAATTTACGGCTGATGGTTTCTGGAGTCGTTCCTAAATAAGAAGCTAAGTCTTTTTTAGTCATAGGTAAGACAAATTCCGTGGTATCCGTTTCTGAATCAAGGCATTCTGCTAAGAATAAAGCAAGACGGGTTTCCACTTTTTCGGTAGCAAATCGTGTCGTTTGTTCTTCAGACTTCTCCAATCGCTGGGACAATTCATTTAAAATTTTTAAAGAAATGGAAGGATATTTCAACAAGTATTCCTGCAGATCAGAGCGTCTGATCTGACATATTTTTGTATCCACCATAGCTTCAGCATAGGACTCGTGTTTCGTGTTTTCGGGACTGAACAAAGCCATTTCACCAGTAAAATCTCCTGGTTCCAAAATACGGACCACTTGTTCCTTCCCAGATTCAGCCAAACGATAAATACGGATTCTCCCTTTATTTACAATGTATAATGTATCGGATTCTTCCTCTGCGCGATAAACCATACTTCCTTTTTTAAATGATACTGATTGAGTAGTTTGCATAATTTCATCCATTTGTTCATCTTCTAAATGATTAAATATCGGTACTAATTGAATACAAGCTTTGTGAGTTCCAAACAAATGGTCATGACAATTTGAATTCATAATAGAGTCCCTCTTTTCTATGTACTTAAGATTAGTATAACTCATTTCTTTTACTCTGTTAGTATACTCGTCCTTTTTTGATTAAAACTTGATCTTTATCAAGTTTTATTTTTTATCCATCCAACTTTTCTAATTACTTTTATTATGTTTTCTTCTTTTAGGATAGTATTAACTCTTGTTAAAAGTAATACAATGATGGTATATTATTAATGTACTTAAATCAGCTTAAGAAAGAGGTCGTTTTAGTGAAAACAGTAGCATTAGTAGGTAGCTTAAGAAAAGATTCATACAATTTAAAATTAGTAAACCACTTAGCAACAACATATCCAGAATTAGGTATCGAGGTTGCAGAAATCGGCAACTTGCCTTTCTTCAATGAAGAAATCGAAGCTGATCCAGGTCAAGAAGTTCGTGACTTCCAAGCTTTAGTAAAAGATGCTGATGCAGTAGTTATTGCTACTCCTGAATACAATGCTTCTATTCCAGCAGTATTGAAAAATGCTTTAGACTGGGTTTCTCGTGCAGGCAGAGAAATGGAAGGCAAAAAAGTTTTGATTATGGGTGCTTCAATGGGTAACCTAGGAACAGTTAAAGCTCAAATTCACTTACGTGATATCTTAGATACATTAGGAGTTGCTGCATACGTTATGCCAGCTGCTGGTGGTAATGATGTATTTGTTGGCGCTGTTCACGAAAAATTTGACGAAAACGGCAAATTGACGGATGAATTGACTGCTCAATTTATCAATGCAATCATTGGACGTTTCAAAAACTTCATCAAAATTGACGTGAACTTATAATCTGTCTGTAAAATGATAAAAAAGCTGTTTCGGATTCAAACCGAAACAGCTTTTTTATTCTACTCGAGACATGGTCAAGATAAAGTACTTCGCATCTTATAGTAGATCTGCGAACCCTAGCCATGACAAACATCTCCCTATTTTCTAGTTAAATAGACCCGTAATAGCTTGCCAGATTTGTTGAAAGAAGCTGCTGATTCGATCTAATATGCCGCTTGCCTCTGCATCATCCATAAAATCACCAATCTTGTTTTGAACGAGTTCTGATAAATTGTTTAATTGTTCTTTTACAGCTTCTGAATCAATCGCTGCTGTTTGTTGATATTTTTCAAATAGACTCATTAAGCGGTCAATCTGTTCTTGTGTAACTACATTTTCTAAATTGTTGTTAGCTAATGCTTCATTGATAATACGTTCAATGTCTTCCTTTGTAGCTAACTCACCTTGTTGTTCTTTTAATTCCGCTAGAGATTGTTTAATTTCGATAATAGCTTGATCTAATTTGGAAGTATCAAAGTCCGCATTTTCTGCATTCTCTTGAGCAATCTCATTGGTCGTTTCCAACTCATCTTGCGCTACTTCCATGCGCTCTTGGTCTAAATCTTCACCGTTGACATCAAAAGCTTTATAAATACCAGATAGCGCACTTTCTCCTGTAGCTGGTCGAATACTAGCAACAACGATCGTGGCATCTGCAACGCCTGCTGTGATAGCTGCATTGGCATATTGTTCTTGAGTGATTTGTGTGATATTTTCAGGTGTTTGAATATTGACTACAACTCCATGTCCTTCATCTTCTTTTTCTACTAATACAGATGAAATCAAACTGGAAGTATTCGCAGAACCGGATCCTAAATACTCTACTAATTCTTCTCCTGTGACATTGACACTAGCCACATTTTCAGGGTTCTCTATCCCAATCAACTCTTCTGTTTCTGCTACTTCAGATTCAGACAAACCTCCACCATAAACAAAGGTTGGCTTACCCCATTTTTCATTAACTACTGTTGTATCTATACCAGTTTCAGCAGCTTGTACTGGAACCGATGCGGCTAATGTGCCACTAATCAATCCCGTGGTTACAAGTAGACCCATTCCAAGTTTTTTTAATGTATGTTTCATGTTTTCTAACCTCCTTGGTTTAGTTTAGCGAACTGCTGGAATTATTTCTTCCAACTTTAGACTGATTATTTTATTTTGGTATTAAATACTTTTGGTACCGGTGAAGTAAATCGGACTAATTTTCTCGAAGTTGGATGATGAAAAGCAATTGTTGTAGCATGCAATCCTAACCGTTTCAAATAATTTGTAGTAGAACCATATTTTCTATCTCCTACCACAGGATGCCCAATGTCAGACATGTGAACGCGAATTTGATTTTTTCTTCCGGTTTCTAGCTGTACTTCCAATAAACTGGTCACACCATTGGATTTAATTTTTTTGTAGTGAGTAACTGCATGTTGCCCGCCATTGTCTCTAGGGCTCGAATGAACTTTATACGATTTAGGACTTTCCGTCAGCCAAGATTCGATTGTTCCTGTTTCATCTTTGACTTCTCCTTCAACTAACGTAGTGTAGATTCTTTCTTTAACCATCGTCTTCCAATTGTCTTGCAATCTTTGTTTGATTTCTTCACTTTTAGCAAAGATCATGACTCCAGAAGTGTCTCTATCCAAACGATGAACAACATAAATACGGTTAGCTGAATTTTTTTGTTGGACATAAATCTTTAATTGTCTATGAGCTGTCATTTCTTGTTGACGGCCAGCCGCAATAGATAAAACGCCAGCTTCTTTATCGATCACAATAATATCCTCATCTTCATGCAAAATAGAAATTCCCATCAATTCACTTTGGATTTGAGCTGTTTTATTGTCCGCTATTTTAACGGTTTGACCAGGCTTCAAAGGATAATTGAATTGTTTCACAGTTTTACCGTCTACCGTTATTTGGCCTCTACTCAAAACAGATTTGATGGAGTTTCGGCTGCTTTTCACTTTGTTCTCCAATAGAAAATCCAATAATTCTTTTTCTTCTTTAATGACAAATTGCATTGGCGTTTGTTTGCTCTTTGTTGTGTTCTTTATATTCTTTGTGTTCTTAGATGTCTTTTTCATTTTTTAATTCCTCACTCTCATTCTTTATTATACACAATTATGGGAGTTTAGCGAGGTATCCAAAAAGACATCTTTTGATTCCGTTCATTTTAGAAAATGACTTTCCGATCACACTAAACACAAATTTAAAGAAGACAAAAACAAGCTATTGACCAGATAAAATCCATCTGGCAAATAGCCTGTCATAACCTCTCTGATCGGATAATAGAAATCAGCAACCACATTCCTAAAAAACCCGCTCCCAGGAAAAATATAATCCCTAACCACGATGTGCCAGTTCCTTCAGCTGCAAAGATAATCAATGCTGACGCCAATATTAGTGCAGAAACAATAAGGGCAAAAACAACGCGGTTAACCATCTTGTTTAAACCGGTCCATTTATCGTCCATATTAATCAAGTCTAATTTTACTTTCGTTCGACCATTGTTCAAATTCTCAAACAATGTGCTTATTTGATTAGGCAAACCCACTAGACTTTTTGTCATTTGCAGCGAAGATAATAATAATTTTTCTTTGCTTATGGGCTCAAACAGTTTAAAGTTATCGCTTTCGATCAAATACCCTTTTGCAATTTGTACGATATTCAAGTTGGGAGCTAATTCTGTTATCAGTCCTTCCAATACCGTCAATGCGCGAACCAATAACGTGAATTCACTCGGCATAGATAATCCGTGTTTGCGTGTAACATCTAAAACATCTGCAATCAGTGTCCCAAATTGAATACTGCTGAAATTAGCTGCTAAATAGGTTTCAACCAGATAACTCAAATCTTCGTAAAAACGCGAACGATCGATTCGTTTCCGTTGTACCCCCATTTTTAAAAGAGTGTTCATCAACTGATTTAAGTCTTTAAAGACGATCGCTTTTAACAAATGATTTAAACTTTCTCTATTTTCAACAGAAAGGTAGCCCATGATCCCAAAATCAATAAAATAAATTTGGCCTTCTTTAATAATCAAATTACCTGGGTGAGGATCTGCATGGAAAAAACCGTCTCGAAAAACTTGCGATAAAAATGACAGCAACAATTTTTGGGCAATATCTTCCTGTACATACCCAGCTGCTGTTAACCCTTCAGAGTCTAAAATTTTATACCCTTCAATATATTCTTCCACAATGACACGTTTTGAATGGTACGGTAAATACAATTTTGGAACACTGACACAAGCAATTTCTTTGTTCAACTCCCGAAATTGCATGATAGCATTGGCTTCATTGCGAAAATCCAACTCTCGTTTAGATGTCTGCCGTATTTCTTCAAAGGCTTCTTTGGGATTCACCAAGAAATCTTTGAACACATTTGGAGCCCGGTCAACGATGCGGATGAATAATTCAATGTCCTGCAACAGACTGGTCTCGATATCTGGTCGTTGAACTTTCAGCACAACTTCTTCGCCGGTTTTTAATTTTCCTCGATGGACTTGAGCTACCGAAGCACTAGCTAACGGTTTTACATCAATGGTTTCAAAAACTGTTTCAATATCTTGACCAAATTCTTCCACAAAAATCGCCTTTGCTTCTTCAAATGGGAAAGAAGGTGCTTCATCTTGCAGTTTGGATAGCTCCGCAATGTATTCCATCGGCAAAATATCTCTACGGGTAGACAAAATTTGGCCGATTTTGATAAATCCGGGACCCAGTTCCTCAAATGCTTTTCGTAAATTTTTAGGGTCTTGTTCTTTTTTTTGTGAGCGCACGCGCGTATTGTATAAATGACCAAAACCATACTTGCCCAGAATGCTCACTATTTCACGTAATCTTTCTCCACTTGAAGGCACAAAATCACCCCTATTTGTTATTCTCTATCAATTCATCCATTTGAGCATTTAGAGCAGCAATCTTTAACTCTAAATCTTCAATGTCTTTTCGTTGAGCCACATTCATTTG
This sequence comes from Desemzia sp. FAM 23990, assembly GCF_045528485.1. Classification (NCBI taxonomy): domain Bacteria; kingdom Bacillati; phylum Bacillota; class Bacilli; order Lactobacillales; family Carnobacteriaceae; genus Desemzia; species Desemzia sp. FAM 23990. The sequence goes on along the minus strand of NZ_JBGQQW010000014.1, from coordinate 21,262 downwards.
AAGTAAGATTGCTTGTATCTCATCTTTATCAAGAGTGTCGTCTTTCATTTTCCCTTTGCCTTTGCGAATCAATTCTTCACTCAATTTCTTTCCTTGATCAACAGTGATCTGACCTCTAGTGGCTAATTTTTCAACCATTTCTTCTGCTTTGTCATAAGACATTGAAGCTCCGCCAATACCTGCTAATATCATTTTTTTCAAATCATTCATCTCTATCTTCTCCTTTCAAATTGAACTGCTTTTTAATGAATCAATTCTTTAGATATATTATATCACTAAATTGAGAAAGCGTTTTAAAGAACATTTTTTAAACGATAAAGTAATTGATACATCACACCATTTTCAACAGCCCATTTCATTTTACCGTTTTTAAAATGCTCTTTTCGAATAAAATATGTTAGGAAAGATTGAATGGTTTCCAAGTCTGCATGTGCAATGAAATTTTCCCATTCTTCACTAGAAGGCTCAGAGACCAAAAAATCATGAATATAATCCGTATAATCTCCTTTTTCTAGAGATAAGTCTCTATACTTCTTTGCAAAATCAATGATTCTGCTATCGTATTTAATGAAACCCGGGATGACTTCCCCTTCTATTTCTTCTTGCGGAATCTCTTCTGCGAATAATTGATCGGTCTCCTTAAAATAAGAAAGATACTCAAAGAGCGATTCTGTGTCCGCCATCTCTACACTTCCTTTCCTTCTAAATGAATGCAATGAAATAGGGTTATTTTCATTGCATTCATTATAACGCGAATTTTAACGAAGTAAAAAAAATACACTTATTCCTTATAGTTTTAGGTTCCTATTACAACAACTCTGCTTTTTTCATTCTATTACATCAACTTTTTTTAATTAGTGATCAATCTGGAAGAAAAACATGTTATCCTACAGAAGAGAAGAAACAACGCTATCTATCTTCTATATACATCTCTACCATTCTAATCTCTATGAGGAGGAAACAAATATGGATACAACCATTCAATCTTACTTTAAAGACTTATCGTCTACTGACAAAGAAAAACAATTGTCAGTTTATCACGCTATTCTCAAAATAACTGAAGAACCTGTAGATTGGGCTTACGAAGTATGGGAGAATCTAAAAAGTGATTTGAAGCATAAAAACAATCATCGAAGATCCAGAGCGGCTCAGTTTTTAGCTAGTTTGGCCATTAGTGATCCCGAAAATCGTATGCTCACAGATTTTTCTGATGTGTGGAAAGTAACTTATGACGAAAAATTTGTTACTGCTCATCATGCCCTACAATCCATTTGGAAAATTGCTTTAGCGGGTAAAGAACAAAAGGGTCTTGTTTTACAATATTTAACTAATCGTTTTAGAGATTGTGTTGTTGAAAAGAACTATACCTTAACAAGATTTGACATTATCGAGGATTTAAAAAAACTATACCTTGTTCAATCTGATGAAAACTTGAAGAATCTTTCTCTTGAACTCATTGAATCGGTTGACGAACCTAAATATAAAAAGAAATACTTGGATGTCTGGAAATAAATAATTGTTCTTAACTCAGCAAAAACACAATGACGATTTCCCCATTGTGTTTTTGTATTAAATAAGATAAAATGATCTTAACCTTTATAAAGACACCTTTTGTTGCATCTTCGATTTTTTCTGTTCATCCTTCTCTTAGACATATCCCACAACCATCACTATTATTCCCATACACCCTACCGCCTTTTAGCTTTCCCTTGAACATCATCTTAAGAACAAATCCGTATTTCTCTTAATTTTTTAAATCCACTAACAACCACAATCTATTCACCTAATTTCATTACCTATACAACCATCGAAAGTCAACATTTCTACACTCATTATGAGAAAAAATAAATAAAAAAGTCGTTTTTCTTGCTTTTTTCTAATAAACTAGTTATCATTAAGTGTGAAATCGCTTTATCCCTAATTGCTACATAGTAAAAGGAGAGATAAATATGATTAATCTTTATGTTACCCCAAGTTGTACTTCATGTAGAAAAGCAAAAGCATGGTTAGATGAACAACATCTTCCATATATTGAAAAAAACATTATTGCCAGTCCGCTTTCTATTGATGAATTAAAAAATATTTTAAGATTAACCGAAGAAGGAACAGAAGAAATTATTTCTTATCGTTCCCATGCTTATCAAAATTTAACGGTTGATATTGAGGAATTGTCGCTGGAATGTCTTTTGGATTTGATACATAAAAATCCGGAACTTATACGAAGACCTATTTTAACTGATGAAAGACGACTTCAGGTGGGATACAATTCAGATGAGATCCGTTGTTTCTTACCAAGAGACGTCCGTAAAGTAGAATTCCAACGCATACAACAAGAATTAGCTTTAGAAGCAAATTAAACAAAAGTGCGGGGATAAATCGTCCTTGCACTTTTTTTAGACGCGCTGCAAAAGTCAGCCCATACTACCACAACAGCCACTCAAATATTAGGTGAAAAACACCTAACTTTTGAGTGGCTATTGTGTCAATAAATGAAAAGACGTTTATCATGTACTTTTATTCTTGGGCGATTCTTGGATCTTTTACAAAGTACAGCAGTACTCCTCCAATAATAAAGAGAATGATCAATGCAAAAACACCATTTAAAGAATTGCCCGTATGTTGGGTGATTATCCCCATCAGGAAAGGCCCCATAACTGCAGCGAATTTGCCGAAAATATTGTAGAAACCGAAAAATTCATTTGATTTTTCTCCTGGAATCAATTGTCCAAACATAGAACGACTTAGAGCTTGTACCCCACCTTGAGCCGTTCCAACTAGAACAGCCAGGATGATGAATTTAGTTAACGAATCTAATGTTAAAGCAAAAATACAAATAAAGATGTAGGTGGCAATCCCAACATAAAGCATTTTTTTATTTCCCAATATTTTAGACAGCCTTCCATATATGATTGAAAATGGAAAGGCTACAATTTGAACGACCAATAAAATAACAATCAAAGAATTACCCGCAATCCCTATATCCGCACCCACTGCAGTAGCCATTTTAATGATAGTCCCTACACCGTCGATATAAAAGAAATAAGCCAGTAAAAATAGAAAAGCATTTTTATATTCTTTGATATTTTTAAATGTGTCCCATAGTCGTTTAAAACTATTGCGCACCACATGAGGCTGTCTTTCAATATAATGTTTTTGCTCCACATTTTTCCAATACGGAATCGTGAACATAAACCACCACACAGCTGTCATAAAAAATCCGCCTTTTATCAATGCTGTTTGAGAAATCGGTAATATGCCGGTCAATTGGAATAGAATAAATACAATAAAGGGAATCGAACTACCTATATAACCAAAACCAAACCCTGCACTACTCACTCGATCCATTCGATTTAATGTGGTAGCATCCATAATAGAAGCATCATAAAAAATATTTGCTGCACTGAAACCAATAGAAGAAACAGCATACAATACGAGCAGCACTCCCCACTGACCTTCTGGAGCAAAGACAAAACCTAATGTGGATAGAATCCCCAACAATGTCCCAAAAGTAAATAAAGGATTCCGAAACCCTTTATAGTCTGCCAGCGCCCCCAAAATAGGCGATAAAAGGGAGACAATCAGTGTAGCAATGGCGTTCGCATAACCTAAATAAGCGGTTGAATCAGCTTCTGAAACACCTGCTCCCTCCGCAATAGCTTTATAGTACAAAGGAAAAACGGCTGTTGTGACCATAATTGAATAAACAGAATTTGCCCAGTCCTGCATAATCCAGCTTTTTTCCGGCTTAGTAAACGTAAACTTCTTACTGGTTTCTTGCACGATTAACCTCCCCTTTCCCTTCTAGAAACAACTCAGTTAATATTCTTCCATCTGTAGGATGATTGAATTCATATCCCATCGCATATAAGAAAGTAGGACCTTCATCCACTAAACGTGCAAATGGCACTAGTGCTGTTGAATCGATTCCTGGTCCTGAAAGAAACAACATGGTTTCATAACTCTCTTTAGTAGGTGAAAACCCATGTGTTGCTCTATGGTAGTCGCTGCCTTCCGTTGGTTCAATTAAAGATCCCAGATCGTCTACAAAATAGTACCCTCTTTCGGCTTCGACTAAAAAACTGCAAGATCCGTCGGCACCCAATTGATCAGCTTGCGCTTGAGTGTAGATCGTTTCGATTCCCTTTGGAAACTCTTCAAGTGCTTGACTAACTTTTTCTAAATCGGTTCCTGGTTTTGTATAAATGTAAGTCGCTCCATCTGCTCCTTTAGCCATAACCTCCCAATCGAGAAGCTGTTTCTTTTCTCCCGTCTTGATCCAACCTAATTGTTGGAAATAGCTGTTTAAATGAATCACTGTATGGGTGTCTATCTGATAGTGGTCTCCTAAAATCGCTATGACGGTCTCTTCAAAAATATCTTTTCGCTTCATCACTTCAATGATCTGCCCTAAATGCTTATCCATATTCCGAATCGCTTGTTGTGCTTCAGGGGAATGTACGCCGAAATGATGGCGCATGCTGTCTAATTCAACATAATGGATCGCCATTAAATCAGGGTTCTTTGTGTCGATAGTCTCTAGTATACTGGCAGTTAAGAATTCATCCAGTTCTGGTTGCTGAATCCCGTTTCTCAACCGACCAAATTTCCGCTCCAACTCGAAAATAAATTTGGGCGTAGAAGAATAGAGAGAGACCAAGACTTGATTCTGCCAAGGACGATTCGGAAAAATCTCCGTTAAATTGTAATCGATCGATTTGCTTCTTCCTGTTACTGGCCAAAGAAAACTGGCTGTCTTATAACCTTTTTCGTGTGCTGCATCAAAAAGGGTTGGAACTTGAATATCTTTTGCGTACCAGTGCCAATCTGGAGACTTACGACCAGGTTGCACATATGTATTATTCGTAATCCCATGTTTATTGGGATAAACTCCCGTCATAATTGATGTATGAGCCATATAAGTTAAAGAAGGGTACACCGTTTCTACTTTCTCCACTAGTGCGCTTCTTTCCAACAGCATTTTAAAATTAGGCAATGTTCTAGCGTATGTTAAGTCATTTGCACCAAAAGCATCTAAAGAAATGATGTACATTCGTTGTTTCTTCATATTTTCCCTCCACTAACCTGTTTTCTTATATTATGCCATAAGCTTCTCTATTAAAGAAAGCGACTAATTATTTTGTTTCTGTTAAGGAAAGACTTCAATTATTGAAGAATTGAACAGTCATTTATCCGGCGTTCAAGAAGGTCATGATTCAGTGATGAACATTGAGCATGAATACGGTAATTGAATGAAACGAACGATATGACAATTCCACAAGAAGTTATCGATGCAGCAACTAATCCACAATAAATCTTTTTTTTATTGATTGAATAAAGACGGTTAATTCGTCTTTATTTTTTTGTGCCGTCTAATTATGTCTTTATCTACTTCTCATGTGGCGGTATACTAAACATAACAAAATATAAATGGATGAGGGTCTACTATGATTACTTTTGATAACATCACTTCAAAAACAACGTTAATTGAAGAAAATGAATTTTATAAGCTGTACCACAATCACGATGCACTATTCATGTATGATTATAATTTTATGCGTTTAAAGTACCAGCCCACTTTAGAAGAATTCCGATTAATTGAAAAAATACTGTTGGAATTCCATGAAGATATGAAAATGGACCATGTGAAATTCTATTGGCCAGAAGACTATGGATTTACAGAGCCCATTATTGATTACCTATCCAGTAATGGTTACGGAATAGAAATTTTAGAATTATACGCTATCGATCCGAAAGATTTCTTAGCTACAAAAAGAAACTCTGCTGTTACTGTTGGACTTGTTACAGAAGATACTCTAGAAGTGTTCAAGCAGCTCAATCGCACTCAAGATATTCAAATCAGTGAAACCTTTGCTCGTCAAAAACAAGAACTCTATGAACAAGATTTTGATGATCCAAAGGTGCAGCAAGTCATCGCCTATCTAGGTCAGCAAGCTGTTGGCGGAGTTGATTTGCTGTTAGGGGAAGATACTGTAGAAATAGATAACTTTTTTGTGTTAGAGGACTACCAACGTCAAGGCATCGGCACAGAAATCCAACATTTTGTCATGGACATGGCAGGATCCCGGACGGTTATTTTAGTTGCTGACGCGGAAGATACTCCAAAAGATATGTATGTAAAACAAAATTATACTTATTTAAGTTATCAAGTAGGTGCCTTAAAAGAATTCTCTGCGCCTCAATAAAAAAATTACTCGTTCAAGACGATATATCCAAAAGATGCTGACTTGAACCGTTCCTATTTTTTTAATCTTCTTAGTTTCTTTTATACAGTAATTAAAAATAAAAACAAATGGTATAATAAATGACTCATTGATTCAACCTGCATCTTCAATAGTAAGCGACAACTTTGGAGGGATACCCATGCGTGAAATTTTAGAAAAATATGAAGAACGAAAACTGAAGCTTTTCGAAACCCTTTATGCTAATGAAGATTGGATGCCGATCCCCGTTCTTGCTAAGACGTTGCATTGCTCTGAGAAAACACTCAAACAAGATGTGCTCTCTTTAAAAGAATTGTTAGCTAAAGACTATCTTCAAACTTCTTACAGAGGGGTTTGCTTATTTTTACCTACAAATATGAGTATTGAAATGGTTTATCGTCTCATCTTAAAAGAGAGTACTCATTTTTTATTTCTTGAAAGTTTATTTCATGATGAGACAAAATCTCTTGATGAAATGGCTGAATTCTTATACATCAGTTCTTCTACACTAGCCAGGACAATCAAAAAAATCAATCTCGTGTTTGAAGATTATCCCCTTAAAATCCTAACGAATCCTTGCCGGTTAGAGGGGCCAGAATCCACTATACGTTCATTTTATATTTCCTATTTTATGGAGAAATGCACTCATGTTGACTGGCCATACCCTACTATGGATAGAAAAATATTCGAGAATTTCATAGTGCTCTCAGCTAAATTCATCCATACTCCCTTGAATTTTTCAGATTTTGAACGTGTAAAACACTGGATCGCTGTTAGTTTGATTCGAACGCAAAAGGGACACTATATGGATATAAAACCAAATAACTTGGCAAAATATATCCCTGATTTAACAAAATTTCGTTTTATTTTGAAGCCTCTTGAAAATATAATGAACATTTCTTTTCAGCCGGAGTTTATTGAACAAGTTTTTGCTGTATTTTTGACGAATAGTTTTGCTTTTACATATGACCAGCTCATCAAAGAAGCAGAAACAGATCCAGTGTTAAAAAAGTCAATCGCTCTACTATCAGATATGTTAGATAGCCTCTCCAACCAATTTAAAGTACCCATCCCCAATAAAGAACATCTTCTGCTTGATCTTTATAACCTTTCGAAGATTGTTTCGAGGCCAAATAAACATATACGAAAAACACCTTATATTCTTTTTGATCAAAAAGAATATTTTGTCCGTTCACTTGAAAAAGATGTTCCAACTTTTATTCATTCAGCAACAAAGCAGATTCGTCATTACCAACAGGAAATGGATTTGATTTTCAGTCGTCATTCAATAGATGAATTAATATATACCCTAGTCATCCACTGGAATAATTTACTCGTTGCGTTACACAAGCAACGCAGAAAAGCCAAATTACTGATTATTAGTACGTATGATTTAGAACATGCAAAAATGTTGCGTGACCTTATCAACATTCAATATGGCGGTGATGTTGTTTCAGAACTTTATATGGAACCTAGATTATCATTAAAGCTGTTAAAAAATATGGACTATGATATCTTGATTTCTACCACTTCTATTGACTATCTTTTAGATAAAAAAGTGTTTTGCATCCAAAATATCCCTACAGAACAAAATTTGCGAGATCTTAAGTTGGCTATTGATGTAATCAGAAAAGTAGATACTGTTCTATTAGAAGAATAGCTGTGCCGTATGGGAAATCTACATTTTTAAAATCTAACGGTTACATAAAAAAACAAAAAAAGCTCGAGATAATCGCTTCCTAAGAAGCAATATCTCGAGCTTTTCCGACAGTATTGAATTTACATTCAATAGGTTCCATGAATTCCACAAAACAGAGGGATCCAAACACCTGCATCCCGCAGTGTGCTTACGCACTTGTGCCCTGCCTATTTCTTAGCAATCACTAGTCGCCGCAGCGAAATGACAAAATCACCTGATTGCTGGTCAACTCATCGCATGTATAGAATCATACCACCTGGTGGGGAAAATTACAAGTTGTTTTTTCGTTCCTGATGAATCTGTTTGGTCCTTAGTTTTCTTATCACCTTAGATAAAATCTCCTGCAATAAGTTGTATCCGATTACTATTTGGCAACAGTTTAAGCTATAAGGAGTTCATTAAGCACCTCATTATAGAAGAAAACTCATACGAACGCTTTTCCTTCAAATAATCCGAATTGTCCTAAATATCTTATACGTATCAATAGGCGGGTTTGTCTTTAATGCTACGTTTAGTCATCAATACCCTCATTCTCGCTTTTTTCTTAGATCTCTTAATGCAATTTTTCCGAGGTCGGGTTCAGTCTTTGTACGAACAATTCATAAAAAACTGAAAATAGGGTGTCTGCAATATTTGACGTTGGTAAGTAAAAATTAAGATGTATCCTATTGAGAAATTACTAGAGTAATAGTGTGAAAGAGATCTTCGTTTTTCATCATGGCAATTTTTCTCTTGATGTTCAAACTCCATTTTTCATCATGGCAATTTTCCCCTTGATGTTTAAACTACATTCTTCATCAAGGCAATTTTCCCCTTGATGTTTAAACTACATTCTTCATCAAGGCAATTTTCCCCTTGATGTTCAAACTCCATTTTTCATCATGGCGGGTTTACCCTTGATGTTCAAACTCCATTCTTCATCATGGCAATTTTTCTCTTGATGTTCAAACTCCATTTTTCATCAAGGCAATTTTCCCCTTGATGTTTAAACTACATTCTTCATCAAGACAATTTTCTCCTTGATGTTCAAACTCCATTCTTCATCATGGCAATTTTTCTCTTGATGTTCAAACTCCATTTTTCATCATGGTAATTTTCCCCTTGATGTTTAAACTACATTCTTCATCAAGACAATTTTCCCCTTGATGTTCAAACTCCATTTTTCATCATAGCAATTTTTTCCTTGATGTTCAAACCCTATTCTTCACTTTACTATACTTTGACATAAAAAATCACTCCCACAAATCAGATTTTACTCTAACTCTCATTGGTCGCAGGAGAGTTCTTTACCAACGCTAGAAGATGAAGAGCCAAAATAAGAGACAAGAACCGATACCAGTTCTTGTCTCCTATTGTTTATTTCGTATAAATACGCACTCCAAAAGGTTCCAGCAGCAACTCTTCTGTTCCTTCAGCTGAGGACAAAATATCCTCATATCCTACAAAATTATTTGCTACAGTTTGTGCTTCATCCGTGTGGTTCATCACAAAAATAAATTCTTTGCCGTCTTTCACGCGGCTGGTGATTTCAATTCCCTCAGGCTGAACTCCGAAACCAACAATATTTTTTTCTTTCAATAAGTGATCAATAATTTCTTGAAGCATCTCTTTTTCAGGAAGTGTTGCCAAATACCAAGCTTCTCCTTTTCCAAAAGAGTTTTTCGTCACTGCAGGCATGCCTTTATAAAAATCACTCTTGTACTCAGCTATTGCCTCTGCCCCTTCTAAATGCAGCAAGTCACACAACATTGAACATTCATAAGACGGTTTGTTCCAATCTCTACTCCCAAATTCAACTGTATTGCGCTTTTCAGGAGCCAAGGCATCGATTTCTTCCACCCAAATTCCCAATAACTTTCTTAATGGTCCTGGATATCCTCCAAGATGGACATTATCGCTTTGGTCTACAATTCCACTCATGAAAGACGTCAGGAACGTTCCTCCCTTTGCTACAAATTGTTCCAACTTCTCAGCTGTTCCTTTTTTGACCATATAAAGAACAGGAGCTAAGATCATATCGTATTGCTCAAAATCAGCATCTACTGGAATAATATCTACCGCCACTTGATTATGGTATAACGTTTCATAATACCTCTGGATTTGATCCACATAATACAAATCAACTGTCGGTCCACTAGTGTATTCCAATGCCCAATAATTATCCCAATCAAAAATAATGCCTATTCTAGCTTTGGTCTCAGCACCAATCAACTGATTGCCTAAATGTGCTAGTTCATTTCCCAATTCTGCCACTTCACGAAAAACACGGGTATCATCAATAATGAGCTGTATCACGGTCGAGATGGACGCAGTGGAGAAATTGGGCATACGATCCTTTATCCTCATGGCAAAGACTGTCCTTGCGGAAACAAGGGGTGTTTGGAACAATACAGTTCTCAACGAGCCGTTCTTGCTGCTCTTCAGCAGTTAAAAAACGATCCGACATTTTCTTTAGCTGATCTCATTGCCTTTTATAAATCTGGGGACGCTGAAACGGTTCAATTGATCGAAGAGTTTGCTTTTCATATCAGTATCGGCATCAATAACGCGATCGCAAGTTACGGTCCAGAAAAAGTGTATTTGAACTCTACATTGATTAACGAGATTCCTGCTCTTTTACCTTTGATCAGAAAAAATATCGTTAGTTCATTTAGTTTAAAAACCCCTATTGAAAATTCATTGTTGGGGGAAGAAGCGATTCTTTTAGGCGGAGCTGCTTTAAGCATCCAACAATTTTTTCATTTGCCGACATTTCCATTGATTCCAAATTCTGTTTCTCTTACAAATTGATTTTTAAAGCATACACAAAAAGAAACCAAAGCAGGAAATCCCTCTTTGGTTTCTTTTTGTATTTCGTTAACTGATTACTTTGCTGTTTATTCTATGTTTTCCAACCATTTTTCGGTTATCACTCCATGGCCTGCAACAGTAGGATGAACTCCGTCTTCTCCTGTTAAATATTGGAAACTGTGTTTAATGCCGTAAGCATTCAACGGACCATCCAACGCTACAAAATCTGCTTGGAATTCTTCAGCTAATTTACGAGTGATTTGAATTCGTTGATCCAAGTCCACTCTCCAACTTGCTCGGTCTGCGGGATAAGGCAATACAAAAGGTTCCATTACCACAATTTGAGCACCTGTTTTTTCTTTGATGGCACTCAATACTTCTCGATAATCTTGTTCGAATTGCTCCATTAGTACAGCTGACCCAAATTCTGCCGATCCTTCTTGGTGCCACGTATCGTTTATTCCGATCAAAATCGATACGACTGTTGGGTTTAACGAAATACAGTCTTCTTCTAATCGTTTCTTCAAATCTGCTACCTTGTCGCCACTGATACCGCGGTTTAAAAAGGACAACTTTAATGCAGGGTATTCAGCTTGCAACCTGCCTGCCACCATCAACGGGTATCCTTTGCCTAAGTCATGAAAATCATCACGGTCCCGTCCGACATCTGTAATACTATCTCCAAAAAATAAAATACGCTCAGTTTGCTTTAATTTCATCTGTTCTCTCCATCTTTCCAGTAGTTTTTTGCAAATAATTGTACACCGCACCGACTAAATTGGCATCACTTTTAAACAAGCACGTTTCTACTTGAGGCATAAAAGGTGCTATTTGAACTTGAGTTAAAATGTCTTCAAATCGTTTATTTAATTGATCGATAATATCCGGTTTATTGGATACTCCGCCTCCCAGCAATACTAAGTCCGGATCGTAACTGTACTGCAAATTGAATATGCCGCGGGCTAAAGAGCGATAAAATGTTTCTGTCTCTTCCATTGCTATTTCATCTCCAGCTTCTGCTAATTGAAAAACTTCCTCCCCGCTGATCTCCGCTTTCGGTATTCCCTTGCGTTCTGCATAGCGTCCAGCCATTTTTACAGCCGTCCCCAACTGGCTGAATGTTTGAGTCTCCGTTAACAATGTGTAGCCGAATTCTCCGCCAAATAAATGAGCCCCATGTTGAACCTCACCATCTACGATCACCGATCCTCCAATTCCAGTTCCAACCACTACCATTAATACATTCTTCAAGCCTTTAGCGGAGCCTCGCCACACTTCTGCTAAAGCCGCACAGTTAGCATCATTTTCGATCGCTACCTTGTTCCCTAACAAATCTTCCAATTCCTCATAAATTGGAAAGTGGTGTAAATACGGTAATGCACTGGCTCCCTCAATGACTCTTCCAATTTGATTGACCGCCCCTGGAGCACTAAACGTTACACCATCAATAACGTATTTTTCAGCCATTTCTTCTTTTACGCGCTGCAATTCTGCTTTCATTCCATCCCAAGTACGAGGCGACTTAAAACTGCCTTTATGACTCAACGCATCATTTTCCCAGATTCCATACTTGACAGAAGTCCCTCCAATATCAAAAGCTGCTATTCCCATTTCTTGTCCTCCAATGAATCGTTACTTTTCAAATAAAACATATTGCTGGTAAAGTCGCCATGACGATTGAATTTCCAAGTAGGCTCTATACCGTTAGTCACATCATCTGCAAATAATAATCCGACAGCCATCAAATCATCTCCATACCGGCTTTGATTTATCGGCTCTACAATATACATTGTTTCCGGATTCAAACCTGTTAATTTCAAGCGTTCATAAGCTGGATTTGGCGTCGCTAAAATTTGGTAATAACCTACCAATGCTTCAGATTGGTCTTTTGAAACCAGCATCCAAGCAACAGTGTTCCCGTCAAATGGACTCTCTAAACGATAAAATGTCCCTTGTTGGACTAATGCGCGATGTTTTTTGAAGAATTGAATATGATGACGAATAGATTCTTTATCAGCATCACTCAATGTTGTGATGTCCATTTCGTAACCAAATGTCCCAAAATAAGCTACGTTTGACCTTATATCCATTGAAGTCACTCGTCCGACTTGATGATTAGGGACTGCCGAAACATGGCTTCCGATACTGGACAAAGGATACACCATCGAAGTTCCGTATTGGATCTTCAAACGTTCTACAGCATCTGTATCATCACTAGCCCAAGCTTGCGGCGCATAATACAGCATACCCGGATCATTACGCGCTCCTCCGCCTGCACAAGATTCAAACAAAATATCCGGATATTTAGTAATCAATCGCTCATACAACTCGTATACACCTAGAATATACCGATGATAAACTTCTCCTTGTTGTTCTGGCGGCAAAGCGTCTGAATAAGCTTCTGAAATATAGCGGTTCATATCCCATTTGATGTAATCAACTTGCGCATCGTGCAGGATTGCGTCCATTTGCTGGAAGATTGAATCGACCACTTCAGGTCTGGAAAAATCAAGAACAAATTGGTTTCTGCCGTGAGAAATATTTTTCCCTGGAACGCCAATGACCCAGTCTGAGTGTTCATCATGGAGAGGTGTATTTTTGCTCACCATTTCGGGTTCGAACCATAATCCAAACTTCAATCCCAATTGATGGATTTTTTCAGACAATCCTTTGATTCCATTAGGCAATTTAGTTTTGTCTTCTACCCAATCCCCTAATGAACTGGTATCATCATCACGTTTCCCGAACCAACCGTCATCCAGCACAAATAATTCCATGCCCAATTCAGCTCCATTTCGAGCAATTTCAAGGATCTTTTCCTCGTTGAAATCAAAATAAGTTGCTTCCCAGTTATTAATCAGAATTGGCCGCTCTTTATCGCGCCACCGGCCTCTCGCTAAACGTGTCCGATATAACTCGTGATAAGTCTGGCTCATGCCATTTAAACCTGCATCAGAATAAACTAACACTGCTTCAGGGGTTTGGAAGAAATCGCCTTCATTTAATTGCCAGTTGAATCGGAAAGGATTGATTCCCAACATGGCTCTCGTTACATGATACGTATCGACTTCTACCTGAGCTGTAAAATTGCCGCTGTAGATCAAACTGAACCCGTAGACTTCCCCATTTAATTCGGTCGTCTCAGGTCGTACTAAAGCCATAAAAGGATTATGTGCATGACTGCTGGCTCCACGTGCACTGGAAACAGATTGCAATCCTGTATGAAGCGCTTTTCGCTCCACATGCGTTTCTCTGGCCCAAGCTCCATTCAAATGCAGCAATTCAAAGTCAGCATCAGGAAAATCAACGCTGGCACTCATCGCATTTTCCAATTGGATTGTTGTTGTTCCGCGATTAATAAAACAAGCGCTTCTGGTGATAGCAGAAAATGCAGAAAAGATGGTGTAGTTCAACTGCACTTCTAATTCTGAATAAATATCTTTCAAGATAATGGTGAGAGTTTCGGCTTCTTCTTTACTGTCGACATATGTAGCTGGAAGACCTTCTAAAGTTGGTTTTCCTTTTGATATTGTGTAAGATGCATATTCAAGATGAGTAACTTGATCTCCAGACGGCCATTTAATTTGATGAGCCGGGTATCTAAAATCGGTCGTTCCGAAGCTTGGGTATTCTTGTTTGATGTGTTCTAAAGAAGAGGTATGATTCCCTTCATACAAGTTATTCGCTGGACGGTTTTCCCGTTCAACAAGATAGAAAAAGGATTTTCTGTGTTGAATTTTTTTACCAAAGTATAATTGTTCCAATTGATGAGTGGTTGGATCTACTCTAAAAATGTAGCTGACAGCTTGGTTGCTCAAGTGAAATTCGTTTGCTGCTTCGTTGATGTGAATGAATTGAAATTCTTTCAATTAGAATACCTCTCTTTTTCTACTATTTTTAACTCCATTTTATAAATCGCTTACATTTTTTTGCGACCCTTTTCGCCCAAATTATATTACACATCCAATTTTTAGTAAAGATATATTTTTAGATAATATGTATAGACTAATAGTCATTTCTTAAACAGCACAGTAAAAGAAGAAGTTCTTTTCGATTCTAACTTCTTCTTTTGTACAAAACAAGCTGCTCTTTTTTCCGCTACCAAACTGCGATATGCCCATCTGCTCTAGATTCTGTTCCACCGACCAGTACGCCATTTTCCTGTCGCAAAATGACTTGACCTCTTCCAAATGAACCGCTGCTGGTCGCGATTTGTACCTGGTGGCCTCTCTTCAGCAATTCTTGAATCACGGGATAAGGAAAGTGAGGTTCCACTAGAATCTTCTTCTCTTCCAGCCATTGCCAACGAGGAGCATCTAATGCATCTTGAGGATTCAACTGAAAATCGATCATACTGCTCAACACTTGCAGATGAGCTTGAGGCTGCATGCCTCCACCCATGACCCCAAATGGTCCGATTGCTGCTCCATCTCTTGTCAGAAATCCAGGAATAATGGTATGAAACGGTCTTTTCCCAGGGAGCAACACATTGGGATGATTTTCATCCAACGAGAACTGGTTGCCTCGATTGTGCAAACTGATTCCTAAACCAGGCACAACGGCTCCCGAACCGAAACCAGCGTAATTGCTTTGGATATAAGAAATCATATTTCCTTCCTCATCCGCCGCAGCTAAATAAACCGTACCAGGGTTATCAAATTTACCCGGCTCTGGCAAAATGGCAGTATCATTTACTAAATCTGCTCGATTTTTGGCATACTCTTTTGATAACATGGCTTCAATTTTAGTTTCCATTGTTCTAGAATCTGCAATATAACGTAAGCCGTCACTAAATGCCAACTTGATCGCTTCAATTTGTTTGTGATAGGTATCTGGATTCTCTTTGTCTTTTAACTCCAATTGCTCTAAAATATTTAAAGCCATCAATACTACAATTCCTTGTCCGTTTGGTGGCATCTCCCAAACATCGTACCCTTTATAATTTGTCGAAATAGGCTCTATCCATTCAACTTGGTGGTTCGCTAAATCTTCTTTGCGTAAATAGCCTTCGTGCTTTTTAGAAAAAGCATCGATTTCATCCGCTATCCACCCCTGATAAAAAGCTTCCGCATTCGTAGCCCCTATTTCTCGCAGCGTTTTAGCATGCCCTTTTGAAGACCACATTTCGCCGGCTTTGATGGGTTGCCCATTCGGACAAAACGTCTCAAACCACGTTTGCAGCACTGGATATTTTTCCAGCTGTTTGGAGAAAATATGATAGGTTCTCTCCCACGCTTCAGCAATCTTACTGGTAACAGGATGTCCTTCCTCTGCAATCACCGCTGCCGGTTCCAACACCTCGCTTAAAGAGAGATTACCGAATTTTTCTGCTAAAGCAGCCCAGCCGCTCGGAACGCCGGGTACAGTGACTGGATCCAGACCATAGCGAGCAATTTCCGTTCCTTTTTGCTTTAAAGTTTCGTGCAGCATCAAGCCAGGAGCTGATCCACTTGAATTCAAGCCATACATTTCCCCTTTGTACCAAATAATGGCAAAACTATCTCCACCGATTCCATTTGCAGAAGGTTCGACGACAGTTAGTGTTGCTGCTGCAGCCAAAATCGCATCAATCGCGTTTCCGCCTTTTTTCAACATCTCTAATCCTGCTTGAGAAGCTAACGGATGTGTCGTCGAAACCATGCCTTTTTTTCCATAAACCAATTCTCTTCTAGATGAATAGTGAAACGAGCTTGAATCAAATTGCATTTAATATCCCCCTATGTAAAAAGAGAAATTCACTGGAGGCTAGTCATACCTCTAGTGAATTTGTCTTTTCTTGTATAATTCATTTTTTAACGTTAATTTTGGACAACTTCAATTTTATAACCGTCTGGATCCATGATGAAGAAGTACGTTGCTGCTCCATCAGACAGTCCTTTGATGTCCGTGATGTCGCAATTTTTAGCTTTGTATTCTTCATGTACAGCATTTAAATCGTCTACACCGATGGCAATATGTCCATAGCCGTTTCCTAAGTCGTACGCTTCAGCGCTGTAATTATACGTTAATTCTAGTTCATAGCCGCCTTCTTCAAATGCTAGGTAAACCAGTGTAAACTTAAATTCAGGGTAATCTAAGCGACGCATTTCTTTCATGCCTAAAATAGTTGTATAGAACTCTACCGATTTTTCCAAATCTTGTACTCGGTAACAAGTGTGAATCATTTTAGTAGCCATTTCAACATTCTCCTCTATTCAGTGATCTTATTGTTTCTTTTTCTATTTTAACGTAACTCACGAAAAGATTCAAAAAACGCGTTCTCTTTAACCTAGCACTATCATTTCTACCAACAGTCGAACACTAGCGGACATGCCTTCATCTTTGGGAACATAATCTAAAATACTGAACTCCAAAAACGACTCTCTCCTTCATGATGTTATTTCTTTTAGTGTAACAGAAAAAAAGACTACTCATGCAATTCTAAAGGCAAACCATCTGGATCCCTAAAGAAAGTAAATTTTCCGCCTGTGAATTCATCTACTCGAATCGCTTCTGTTTCGATGCCTTTTTGATTCAGCTCTGCAACTGTTTCTTCAATATTTTCGATATAAAAACACAAATGTCTGAGTCCTGTTGCTTCAGGACCACTGGATCTTTTGGGCGGATTTGGAAAAGAGAACAACTCGATTTCGCTATCTCCAATTTTGAGATCTAATTTGTAAGAATCTCTTTCTGCTCGATAGTTTTCGCGAATGATTTCCAACCCCAGTAATTCAGTATAAAAACGCTTGGATACTTCATAATCAGAAGCAATGATCGCTACATGATGAATGTGTGAAAAATGCATATTTTTTTCCTCCTTAGTAAAAAGGCTCCTCAATCAACTAGACTGAGGAGACTTGGTTGCTCATTCAATTATCCTTTATTTTCTGCTAGAATACCATCAATTTCACTTAATTCCTCTTTAGTAAAGGTTAGATTATCTAGAGCCTTAACATTATCTTCCAGTTGCGAAACGCGACTTGCCCCCACTAAGACACTGGTTACTTTGCCGTCTCGTAAGATCCAAGCAATGGCCATTTCTGCTAACGTTTGTCCACGACGTTTAGCAACTTCATTCAATGCTTGCGATTGCGTAATTTTTTTGTGGACCTGGTCAGTATTTAAAAATGGACTTGATGTCCGACTAGCACGTGAGTCTTCTGGAACACCATTTAAGTAACGATCTGTTAATAATCCTTGCGCTAACGGGCTATACGCTATACTACCTGTTCCATTTTCAGTTAAAATATCTTGCAGCCCCTCTTCTATCCATCGGTTATACATGTTGTAAGAAGGCTGGTGAATAATGAACGGTGTCTTTAATTCTTTGAAAATACTCGTTATCTCAGCAGTCTGTTCAGCAGAGTAGTTGGAGATTCCTACATATAATGTTTTTCCTTGACGGACCATCAAATCCAATGCTTGAGCTGTTTCTTCAAAAGGTGTTTCTGGATCAGGACGGTGTGAATAAAAGATATCGACATACTCCAATCCCATCCGTTTCAAACTTTGATCTATACTAGCCGTCACATTTTTCTTTGAGCCGAATTCTCCATATGGGCCTGGCCACATGTAATAACCAGCTTTACTGGAAATGATCAATTCATCACGGTACGGTTTTAAATCTTTTTCGTAGATTCGTCCAAAGTTTTCTTCAGCACTTCCTGCTGGCGGACCATAATTATTCGCTAAATCAAAATGCGTGATACCTAAATCAAAAGCTCTCCGCACAATCGCTTGGCTTTTATCAAATAAATCTACATCACCAAAGTTGTGCCACATTCCCAATGAAATAGCCGGTAATTTTAACCCGCTCTTTCCTACTCGATTGTAAATCATCTTATCGTAACGATTTTCTGCTGCTTGATATATCACATGTCCCACTCCTTATTCTATTGTGTTGTTGTCAATCTCTTTATACAAGTACGTTAAAAATAAGCCTTTCTTTTTTTCGACAGTGCATCGGCAAACAATTGAATCGTTTTTTCTCTACGTGCATTATTATCTATATTGGGGATCAACATCACTTCATCCGCCTGATACTCTTCAGCCATTTGACTCACCTTTTCTACTACCTGTTCCGCGGAACCAATAATAGCTTCTTGAAGAGGAGAAATTACGGATGAATCTTGATTCAATTGGTTCCATTGAGCAAATTCCTTTTTCAATTGTTCATTTTCCTCTGAACTTTCTCCAATTGCAATGAAAACTCCCAGTATCACTGTCGCCTTTTCCACTAATTCGCTTTTCACAAACTGTTCTCTGTATTTTTTGGCAGCCTCTTTCAATTCAATGCTCGGATTCAAATAATGAGCCGCAAAAAATCCCGCTCCTATATTTGCTGTTAGGCCAACACTCTGTGGATGACTGTTTAGAATGAAAATTTCCGGGCTCCCCGTTTGCATCAAGGCTGCATAAGAACTTTTTTCTTTCATTGTAATGGAAGAGCCCAACAATCTTTTGAGTTCATTCATTTCATTTGCAAATCGGGAAAATTCTGTCTTATTTTCATTTAAAGCTTTCGAAAACCATTGTCCGCTGCCAGCAACTTGTCCTATCCCAACGTCTATCCGACTATTTCTTACAATAGCCATCGTTTTGAAAGTATCCGCAATTTTTTCTCCATTGTAATAAGGAACCATAATTCCCGCAGAGCCAATACGAATGTCATTGGTCGCAAGAGCTAAATGAGACATGACCAATTCCGGCGTACTTCCGACTATGACGGGATTAGAATCGTTTTCCGAAATCCAAAAGCGGGTGTAATTTAACGACTCTGCAAGTCTCGCCAGTTTTACTCTGTCATTCAGGCTTTTTCTAGTTGAGACCGTTGTTTCTTTGGTAGAAAAATCTAAAACACTGTATTTCATTCAGCCACCTCATCATACTAAAATTCTATTTCATTATAGCACTAAAGAATCCGTTTACATATCATTTTATTTTCCCTTCCCTTACAAGAGGCTCTAAAAAAATAGGAAACTAAGGGTATATTTGTTGAACTATTCTATTCAATAAGCGATAATGAAGATGTAATAAAAGTCACTTGATTTATCATTTAAGTGCAGCAGGACAAAGCGTCGTTGAGAGAGGATGAGTGAAATGAACGCAAATACCCTAATTTTCAGTTCAGGATTCATGATGTTGTTTACCTCAGTATTTTTCCTGCATGCTCGCTTTTCTATGATGAAAAGAAAAGCTGTTCGTGTGCAAGTGCGAGTTCGTGACTCTGTAAACAGAAACAACAGATATTTAAGATAAACCATACTGCAGTCTTTGGCTAATGTGCTGAAGGCTGCTTTTTTAACACTACTTACATCAGATGAAGGAGTGATTAAATGACAAACCTTACTGATCGCTTAAATGAGCTGTTTCAACTTTTCTATTTGACTGCTTCAGCTCAACGCAATAAACCTCCGAATTATATTAGGCGGTCTACTTGCTTCTTCATCCAATTTCATTCTACTTAAAGGAGGGGATTGTCATTAATCTTTTGGGAGTTTACTACAAAAAGAAAGGTTAAGGTGATCCGACTATCTCGCTCAGCTGTGCGTTAACAGCTACCTATTATGTAACATAGAATGACTCTATCTACAGCGCACGTAAACAAGGAATAGTGATCCTTACACTTCTACTGCTGCTGAAGCAGCAAAAGTCCATTTGCGTGCCAGTTAGTTAAAAATTAATTCAAAAAAGGAACGCAATTTTAATTTGCGTTCCTTTTTGAAGATAATCTTACCTTAAAGGGAACACAACTTCTGATACACTCCCTACAAAGTAGACACTAGAAATAACAAAAATTTCTAAACTATTTTGTAGGGAGTGTTTTTTATTGTCTAAACGAGTTAAATTAAGCGCAGACGAAAAATTAGCCATCATTAAACCAATACTTGACGGTTGTTCTTCATTAAGATTTGTCAGTAAAGAAATGAACCTTCACGGTTCTGTAATTCAGACATGGATCCGCAAATATAAAGCTGATGGTTTTGAAGGACTAGTGGAATCGAAGACGTGGAAAAGGTACTCGAAAAACCTGAAAAAAATGGCGGTTGAAGACGTGGTTTTTCGAGGTTACTCTAAGAATAGTACGGTGAAAAAATATCATATTTCCAGTTTTTCAGTTCTACAACGATGGATTAACCTATATAATAGTGGAAAAGAACTAAAATCAACGAGTATGGGGAGATCTAAGACCACTATGACTAAAGGACGTAAAACAACATTTGAAGAACGATTGGAAATCACACAATTTACTATTGCCAGAGATAATGACTATCAGGGGGCTATTGAAAAGTATGGTGTATCTTACCAACAAATCTATTCATGGGTTAAAAAATACCAACTTAAAGGGTCCGACGGACTTAAAGATCTTCGTGGTCAAAATAAACCAGAGAATGAATTAACGGATACTGAACGGTTGAAATTTCGTATTAAAGAACTTGAAGTACGAAATGAATATCTTGAAATGCAGAAAGATATTGAAAAAAAGTTGTTAGAGCTCAATCAAAGGTACGACCATTTTCGCTAAGTCGTCAAGAGACACAATACATTGTCGTGTTTGAGCTCCATCAAG
>NZ_JBGQQW010000013.1:0-70096 GCF_045528485.1 Desemzia sp. FAM 23990 | reverse complement strand
AAAAGACCAGTTTTGATGCCTACAATGAAGCTTCTGTGTTGGTTCAAGCTGTCCGCCGTTTCTACGATCGAAACGGACGTTATCCTGAGCGGGTTCTTGCCGACAAGATCTATCGAAATCGAGAAAATAGGTCTTACTGCAAAATACGAGGCATTCGCCTAGCCGGACCATCACTTGGTCGTCCAAAGAAAGACCAAACCAGAGACAAAGAAATCGAATATCGCGATAATGCAGATCGTGTAGAAGTTGAGCGCGGCTTCAGTTTACTGAAGCGTTGTTTCGGTATGGAAAATATCCGCACCAAACTCCGTGAAACTACCTTGACTACGATTGCCTTATCCGTCATTGCGATGAATGTAGATAACATTAATCGCAATCGCTTGCGCTCTTTTTTTGGACAACTGAAAAATCGGAAAAAAAGCTGTTTAGTTCTATTGAACTTTTCTCCATTTCAAATTAGCCCAATTGTTCAGTAGGCATTAATTAATTTATATCGTTTATTATAAATAATTTTTATCTGTCAAAGTATAATAAAAGAAGAGTTCTAAGTAATTGCGTTATTACATAAGTTGGATGCATTGACTGAGGTGGGGGATACAAAAATTAATTTAGTAGCGTTTGGAAAATGGAAATCAAATAATTAAGAAGAAAACAACGTATTCTAAGGCGATTTCAAATGTCGAAGTGGAGAAATTCTACGAAATAGGCTTAAACTATATTTTAATTTATTAAAAATATGTAACTTTTATAGAAGTTTACCCTGCTGACTTATAAGTCATAAAATATAAGGAGAGTGTAAAATATTTTGTGTAAATGAATAAAATCCATAAGTTGTAACACATGAAATTACATAGAATCGTGTACTGAAAGCCTTGTTAGTTTAGCATGAGTTTCTATAAAAAAATTATTCATAAAGATAAAATAATGCTATGGTTATTTTAAGTAAAGGAGTTGATTAAGGAATGA
The DNA here is from genome assembly GCF_045528485.1 of Desemzia sp. FAM 23990. Classification (NCBI taxonomy): domain Bacteria; kingdom Bacillati; phylum Bacillota; class Bacilli; order Lactobacillales; family Carnobacteriaceae; genus Desemzia; species Desemzia sp. FAM 23990. The sequence goes on along the minus strand of NZ_JBGQQW010000013.1, from coordinate 69,130 downwards.
AAAACAAAACTATTTATTTTAGAGAATTTAATAAAAATGATTTATCAGAAGTTGTAGACGTTTATATTAAAGTATTTTCAGCTGAGCCATGGAACGATAAATTAACATATGACCAAATTACATCTTACGTTAATCAAATAACTGAACTAAATACATTTAAAGGGTATATCGTTAGAGAAGAAGATACAGATAATTTATTGGGTGCTGCGTTAGGTTTTATTAAACCGTGGTATATGGGAAAAGAATACCAGTTGGATTCCTTTTATATTTCAAATGATTATCAAGGAAAAAGAGTAGGTACCCAATTTTTGAACTTTATCAAAGAACAATTAAAAGATATCAATATCCCCACCATCATATTAGATACCGATCGAGGCTACCCAGCTGAATACTTTTATTTGGATAATGGTTTTGAGCCTTCCAATTCATCTATCATACTTTATGGTGATACTTCTAATGAGGTTTAAAAATAGGATATATGAAATTAGATAAAGTCATGTATACAAAAAAATGATTTGATAAGGTTCTTTTGTGAAAAAATAGTCCCACTTTTGTTTATTTTGATAGAGATATAGAAAAATACACTCCCAAAACTATGAACTATTTTGTTCAGTAGTGGGAGTGTATTTTTTGAGAGCCCTTTTGTCCTAGCCTCTTTTTGACGTTCATTCAGACATCCTCGTTCATTTGTCTTAATAAATATACGTATAACTCTGTTGTTAAACCGAATGAAAGATCTTTAGACGATTCTTCAGCATGAAAATAACCTGTCTTTTCGTATACATTTGGTAGTTCTTTAGTAAGCCCGTTAAAATGGACGCCGATAGCTCCAAATAAAAAAAAGCATGACAAATAGCCTGATTTCATCCATTTTTTTGAAATCAGGCTGCTTTTTTCATATTTTTGGCTGGCTGGCAGCTTTCGATAATCGCCAACGACCAAGGGAGATAGTCGTTGATTTTCTCAGGTTCCTGAATCAAATCGACTTCTGGCAATTCAATTAATAGCTTTTCCAGATATTGGCGAAAATCGATGTGATTTGCTTTACAGGTTTCCACCAAGCTCAAATAGATGGCATTGGCTTTTCCACCCGCTTCACTTGTAGAAAATAACCAATTCTTTTTGCCCAATGTTAGCGGACGAATTGCATTCTCTGCACCGTTATTATGAATCGGCAACGCAGGAACTTCCAGAAACTTCAACAGGCCGGCTTTTTGATTCAAGCAATAGGTGATCGCTTTGTCCAAGGCAGATTTTGGCGCAGCGAATTGCGTCTCCAACCAAAGATAAAAGTCTTCCAACAGTGGTCTCGCAAATTTTTGACGCAATTGATCTCGTGCCATAATTGGCATTTCTTGCCAATCCCGTTCCATACGAAAAAGCGCATCACACACCATTTTACCCAAGCGAACCGCTGGACTCGAAGCTTTCCCACCTAATTCTAAGGCTTCGACCCATTTTCGTCGAGCATGTGCCCAACAATGGGCGAACTTGATACCGGGCAACTGCCGATAGACCGAATAGCCGTCACACAAAATCAATCCCTGCCAGTTTCCAAGGAACTTTCTTAATTCGTCCCGACTTCGAGTCAAGGTAGAATCGAAGAGTGTAATGGGATGCGTTGCCCCTTCGATGGTGCGATAAACCCAGTTTTGTGATTTTGATCGACCGGATTTTCCATCCGAACGTCGTAAAATTCGCGATGGGGTTTCATCCACGGCCAATATTGTTTTGGTCAACAATTGTTTCTTCAATTCCTGATAGATTGGTGCTAACCAGTCTTCGGCCACTTTATTGACCCATTCACTCAGTGTGCGGCTGTGCAACGTCAAGCCTAATCGTTGCCAGTCTTTTAATTGTCGTTCCAACGGAACGAATTGGGTAAACTTCATATAAACGGCTTCTGTTATCATCGAGGGACTGGCGATACTCCCAGGTAATGCCCGCTTAGGGGAAGGCGCCACTCGGATCTGATTGGTGCCGCTCTTCTTACAGTTTCGACATTCATAACGATGCACAATATGGCGGCAACGAACTAATTTAGCCGGAATCAATTTGACTTCGCTCCAGTCCTTGGTACCAAGTTCTTTCATCTCGCCGTTGCAACACAAACAAACTGGTTCTTCGAGGCGGTGATGATATTCTTCAGTGGGGAGATTTTCCAACTGTTTTTCTTTCCACCCAGGGACGCGATGCTTGCGAGTGTGCGTGGAGATAACGGTTATACGGCTAATTTCACCTTCTTCCTTTTCTGGTTGGCCGAAAAAATCGGATGGCTCATCAAATAAAGACGTTTGGTTCTGAGGAATCTCTTCCTGAGAATAGCGCGTTTTTTCACTACGAGACCCGAATAACATTTTTGTTAAGTTGGCGACCTGATTGGACAGTTCCATATTTTGCTCAAGTAGTTGATCTAGTCTCGCCAGTAATTCAGCATTTTGTTCTTCTAATTCGGTATTTGTCGCCATCTGCTCAGTCCATTCTTATCGCTTTGTTTCTTCTAGTTTATCAAATGAGACCTGAATGGTCACGAACTAATTTTATCGAAGGGGTTATTAGAATGAACCACCAGTTCGTGCGTTTGTGATAGCCCTTGGCTGCTCAATTTTTAACCCTTCTAATAGCCAACGCAACTCACGTTGCGTCAATTTTTTGACCTCCAATTCATTTCGTGGCCATTGTAATTTTCCTGAATCGATTCGTTTATAAAGCAATGCGAATCCATCTTGATTCCAAAACAGTGCTTTATACCGATCGGCACGTCTACCACAAAAAAGAAATAATGAGGCCTCTTGATAGACATCTAATTCAAATTGGTTTTGAATTACGGCGGCTAAGCCATCAATTCCTTTACGCATATCTGTATGTCCACAAACAAGGTAGAGGTGGTTTATTTTAGTGTAGTCAAGAATCATGTGACTTCAACTCCTTTAACAGAGCATAGAGAATATATTTGTCAATCCCGTTATAAATTCGAACTTCTTGCTTCTTGCATTGGATTTTCGCAGCAAGTTTCATCGGAGATGATGGAGCAGGCGAGACAGTATGTTGGCTTATTTCATTTGTGAGTGAGACGGGGACGATGGTGTGATGGGGTTGTTTTGGCATAACAAAAATTCCTCCTTCTGATTAAGATAGTCTTATCATACAGGAAGAATTTCCGGCTTTCTATGCGGTTAATTTCATCGGGCTTACGTTGACATAGACCCACAAAAAACTTAAAAACCTTGCGATGTAAGACTGGCACGGAGAAGACCAATCTATCATCACAAGGTAAGAGTATTCAAATCTTATTGAAGACTCAAATAATAACAAATTTTAATTAAGGATAGTAATATCATAGATTTTTCTAGAAGTTTCTTGAGGTGAAATTTTCGTTACCTGTCTTTTATCTTCTAAGAAATTACCTTCTTCAAGTGAAGTGGAGAGACCACTCCAAGGTTCCAAAGCAATGAATGGACTTTTATTAGTTGTAGACCACAGAATCAAGTTCGGAAAATCATCAAAATCTACTCGAAGACCTTTACCAGACTTCCTTGACCGAAGCGTTACGCTACGAGACTTGAGCTGGTCAAGTGTAATGGCATCATGGGAAAAAAGTGAGTAGTCCAAATCGAGAATCTTTTGATTTTCCAAAAAAGGTGTCCGATCTTGCAAATCTAATAATCCTGTCTCAGGAAAACTCTTTGGTATCGAGCAAGACTCAACCTCACTAAATTCAATATAATAATCCTCATAGTTTTCACCTTCTACTAAAGGACAATTGAATGCTGGATGGGCTCCAATAAAGTAAGGCATTGTTTTTTCCATTTCCAAGTTCGTTACCTGAAATTCGGTTCTAATTGATTTACCATTCAAGGTATAAACAACTCTCAGTTCAAACTGATATAGGTAATTATCAAGCATCTCAGCATTTGGTTTAATACTAAAGGTCACGCTTTTATCATTGACTTCTTCCAGAATAAATTCTTCTTTTCGAACAAAACCATGTCTACGAATAAGACCTGTAAAAAAGGGTCTTTCTTGAGGTCTATAAATAGCCCAATCATTTCGTAAACTACCACAGATAGGAAATAGAATAGGCGCCTGTCCATTCCAATAATTTGGATCAGCTTGCCAGAGATACTCTATCCCATCCTTGTCTTTAATCGAAGTCAGTTGACCACCCAGTGTTTTAAACTGAACAGTAAGATACTCGTTTTTTAATTCGATAGTCACAACTAATTCCTTTCTTTTTATTATTGGAAAGGCAAATAATTTACCTCGAAGTGAATAGTCTCACGTATTTCTACATCGAGTGATTGTAAAAATTCCCATTCAAATGCTGATAACTCTAAATCAGAATGGCAAATCCACTCTTTTCCAGTTGAAACATACCATTTACCACATTTTAGCAACGGGGTAGCTTCAAGCTCAGGAATCATAGGACAATCTTCGAAACTAACAATATATACCTTTTCAAAGCCTGGTCTAAATAAGTGTTGTACTTTTTCTAAAGTATCGGATAACAATTTTTTACATTTTCAAGTAATATTACTCTATCACTTGAGTTTCTGCTACTTTCTTATACCAATGAGCTGATTTCTTAGGATAGCGTTCTTGCGTGTCAAAGTCTACATAGAATAGTCCATAACGTTTTTCGTATCCGTTTGACCATGAGAAGACATCCATAAGTGACCAGATGAAGTAACCTTTAACATTTGCACCATCCGCAATTGCGTCTGATAAAACTTCCAAGTGTTTCTTCACGTAATCAATACGACCATCATCATAAACGGTATTATCTACAAACTCATCTTTGTATCCAAGACCGTTTTCAGTGATGTAAATCTTCTTGTAGTTTGGATAATCATTTTTCACTCGCATGATTTGGTCATACAAGCCTTCAGGATAAATAATCCAGTCCCAATCCGTTCTAGGCACATAATCTGGTGCGATTCGGCGACCAACACCTTTAATCTGGTACTTAGAACTTCCTTTTTCACCCTTACCATTGTGAATGATTTCAGTCTCACCATCAAAGGCTTGCATCCAATCACTCATGTAGTAGTTGATACCAAGGAAATCGTTCAAATCTTTAGCTGCTTCAAGTGCTTGGAAGTCTTCATCACGAAGATCAAGTTCTCCACCATTTTCAGCTAGGATGTGGTTGACCCCTTCCATCGTTTTATCTGAATAGTGTCCAAGGTAGGTTGCATCCAAGATAAATTTGTTATGGATGATATCTTCTAACTCAGCGGCACGAACATCTGCTGGATTTTCTGGATCATAAGGGTATTTGGTTGGCAACGCATGTACTACACCAATTTCGCCTTTATAACCTTTATCTTTATACAATTTCACAGCACGTGCATGAGAAACCATCATATTGTGGTGTGATTGGAAGACTTTGGCAAGATCATATTGAATGCCTGGAGGGAATTTACCAACCAAGTATTGACCATCTCCAATTGGGCCAATTTCATTGAAAGTTGTCCAGTAGTTTACTTCTGGGAACTCTTCAAAACAGAAAGCGGCATAATCTACAAAGTGTTCTATATTTTCGCGGTTTAAGAAATCTCCATCTGAGTGAAAAACTTCTGGTGTGTCAAAGTGGTGCAAAGTCACGAATGGCTCAACATGACGTTTGTGGCACTCGGCAAAAAGATTATGGTAGAATTCAACACCTTTTTCATTTACTTCGCCATAGCCAGTTGGGAAAATACGAGACCAGGCAATTGAAATACGAATACCATTAACGCCATATTTTTCAGCTAATTCTAAATCAACAGGATATTTATGGTAAAAATCACTTGCAGGCTCTGCTGTGTACCAATAATTGTCTTCAAGATACTTATCCCATGCAACTGGGCCTTTACCATCCGTGTGAGTCGCACCTTCTGCTTGATAAGCAGCTGTAGCACCACCAAAAATAAAATCTTTAGGAAGTATTTTAGTCATAACTATAAATCCTTTCAAAAAAAGCATTTGAGACGATATTCTGAGTTCCGGAAACCAAGGAAATGAAATGAAATGCAATGATATGGTTAACAATATTATAAGGAACTGAAAGAATAATCTCGTCTCAAATAACTTTTACAAATTTATTAATCAAACTGTTGTTGAACAAATGCAAGAGCACCTTGTCCATCACGTGTCAATTTGATATATTGAGCTCCTTCAGTTTTTGCAAGTTTAATGCCCAATTTATCTGTTTCAGCCTTCATATCATCGAAGTTTGAAGCGACCTGTGGAGCCAAGATAACCAAGTCAAACTCTGGCAACATTTCACGGTGAGCACCGTAACCACCCGCTGCCGCTTTGACTGGAACATTGTATTCTGCTGCTGCTTTGTTCAAGGCATTGGCAAGCAAGCCACTTGTACCTCCACCTGCACAAAGAACAAGGACATTAGTTTCTTTTGTGATATTATTGTTTGCTGCTACATCTTCTTTAGCAACGCCTGCTTTTCCAAGAACGGCATCTGCTTTAGCAGTATTGAAGTTTGCAGCTACTTTTTCTTTAAGAGCATCGTTTGTTTTACTAGAACGTTCTTCTTCAAGAATTTGTTCATCGTATACCTTAACAAATGGGTAATAAATGATAGTATCAACAACTACCAAGAGTCCGGCTAAGATAAATGATAGAACTTGGAAGTTAGTACCGAGTACAATTCCCAACGGACCAGGAGTAACCCATGGAAGGTTGGCAGAGAATGAGTTCATGTTCAATGTGTCAACAAAGAATTTAAAGATCCAAACGTTGACAATCGGAGCGAAAATGAACGGTACAAAGAAAATCGGATTCAATACGATTGGTGCACCAAATAAGATTGGCTCATTAACCCCAAAGAATGTTGGAACAACTGAGGCACGTCCGATGGCACGGTTACGTTCTGATTTACAAATCCACATGAACAAGAATGGAACAATCAATGTAGCTCCTGTTCCACCCATGGTAACAATAAACATTTGAGTACCAGAAGTGATAACTTTATCTGCATGTTGTCCAGCTTGGATAAGATGCAAGTTGGCATCGATATTGGCATAAGTGATAGCAGCGATTGCTGGTTCGACAATTGAAGGACCATGGATACCAACAAACCAGAAGAAGGCATAAGCACCAAAGATAAGTGTAATTCCAAGGTAACCATCTGCAGCTGAGAAGAGAGGAGCAAGAAGGGTACCGATTGATTCTGCAACGGTTACACCAAGAGTTCCCTTAACAATGAGTTCAAGTCCATAAAGGAGAACAACCGATACAGTGAATGGAATCAAGTCTTTAAATACTTGAGAGATATTTGGTGGAACCTCTTCAGGCATACGAATAGTAACATTATTTTTCACACAGACCTTGTAAACATTAACTGTCACAAAGGCTGCAATAAATGCTGTCAAAAGACCTTTTGTTCCCATGAAGGCTGTCAAGAAGCCTCCTTCTTTTGCAGGCTCAGCTGCCATCAAAAGGAACCCTACCATAGACGCTAGCATCGTAGATAAGAAGTTAATCTGATTGGTCGCAGGTAGGTCACGGTTCATTGAGTCCGTCAAAGCTTTAGCGGTAGTACCACCAACAAAGAATGCTAGGATACCCATCGAATAGCTATAAGGAGTCATCAAGAAGGTCTCAATGTCTTTTGACCAGTGGAATCCCCAAGCATTTGGGACATAGGCAATAAGGATAAAGATAGATGAGAAAAGGATGACTGGCATACCAGCGATAAATCCATCACGAATAGCACGAAGATAGATGTTTCGAGAGATTTTCTCAAAGAATGGTTTCCCTTTCTCAATAAGTTCAATGAGTTTATGCATTATTTTGCTCCTCTTTTATAAAGTTCGATGAGGTGATGAATCACATCTTTTAATAAGACAGTAGTCATTAAGTGGTCCTGACCATGCATCATGGTAACGCTGTATGGAAGTTCCTCCCCAGAAGCTTCTCGAGCCAACATAGCTGTCTGAGAATTGTGAGCCTCTGCAATACAGCTTCCTGCTTCTACTACAAGACTATCTGCCTTAGCGAAATCACCATTTTCAGCCGCTTTAAGCGCTTCTAAAAGTTTAGAGCGAGCATCTCCAGCATAAGCAACAATTTCAAACCCTAAGAGAGTCATTTCTTCTCTGTTCACAACAATATCCTCCGTTTTATGTTTTTACTATACTTTATCAGTCCATGGACTAGCTGTTTTAACAAGAACTTTGTTAAGTTCATCAATATTTTCGAATCCAGTAGTACGCAACCATTCACGTGCTGCTTTTTCACCTTCTTTGATGTAAGGTTCTACAGATCCTGCCCAAGTAGCACGTCCACAAAGCACACCATTAAACTTGGCACCTGAGTCGTGAGCAAATTGCAATGTTTCTTGGAACAATTTAGCAGATACACCTGCACTTAGGTAGATGTATGGAAGCTTAGTCGCTTCTTCTTGTGTTTTAAAGAAGTCAGCAGCTTCAGCTTTACTGTAAACCACTTCACCATCAGCAAAACCTTCGACATATTTAACGTTAACTGGTACTTCTACTTTAAGAACATCAATGTTAAAGCGTGGATCAGAGAAAACTTTCATCGCTTCAATGACTTTGCGAGGTTTCACTTTTGCATATTCAACAGAACCTGCATCTGAGATTTCTTCATCATAAGCAAGGATTTCCAAGAAGAAAGGAATATCTTCAGCGACACATTCAGAACCAACACGTTCAATATAAGCTTGTTTTTGTTGGTTAAGTTCATCTGAGCTGTCTACATCATAGTAAAGCAAGAACTTAACGGCATCAGCGCCTTGCTCTTTGATACGTTTTGCAGACCAAACATCCAAGCAGTCAGGCAAACGTTTTGTACTTGATGTATCATAACCTGTTTTTTCATAGGCAAGAAGAAGACCTGCTTCTTTATCCAATGCTTTTGTTGCTGGAAGTCCATATTCAGGGTCAAGCAACATTGAAGAAGCGTATTTTGTAAGTTCATCAGCAACCAAAACCTTTAGTTCTTCCATTTGAGCTACAGTTGGTTCTGTATCTTGATACTGTGCCATCAAACGTTTCAAAGCACCACGTTGGTCAAATGCCAAAGCTGAGATAACACCGTTTTTATCTGAAATTTTTTCCAAAGATTTGCGTTTCTGTTCTGTAAGTACCATTTTTATACCTCTTTTACTTCAATTTGTGAGTTTAGTGTTTCGTAATTAGTCATATTCACATGCCCTGTCATTGTTTCTTGAGCATTTAACATACCCAATGTCATCGCATGTTTTAATAAGTCAGCGTCACTTTTTTTACTATTTAAAGCTGATGCAATACCAGCTACCGTTGAGTCCCCTGATCCGACTGGATTAACAACTGGGATATCAGGAATATCTACCTTATAGAAAACATCACCATGTTTTGCAAAGGCACCGTTTCGACCTAATGAGACCACTATCCATTCGATACCACTAAAAAGTGACTCTTTAAGAACGTCTTTGAGTTCTTCAATATCTTTTGTTACTTCTTTTCCAAGCAACTGTGAAAGTTCCTCATTATTAGGTTTGATGGCAGTAGGTTTAGCCGACGATTTTAGAACTGTTTCAAGAGGTGCACCTGAACAATCCAAAACGACTGCTACTCCTTCATCCGAAGCAAGTTGGATAAGTTTTTCATAATAATCGTTGGGAAGTCCTGAAGGTAAACTTCCTGAAATTGTCACAACTTCTGATTGTTTAATAAGATTGCTATAGTGGTCAAGAAAGCCTTCTGCTTCTTCATGAGAAATTGTTGGTCCTTGTTCCAAAATTTCTGTTTGGTTACCCTCGTGTAAGATAGCAATACAGTTTCTAGTGTTTCCTGAGATTTTATAAAAAGCTGGACTAACAGGAGATTGTTCTAATTCGCTTTCAATAAATTCACCAATTTTACCACCTAAGAAACCTGTAGCAGTAACTTTATCACCAGATTCATACAAGACTCTAGTAACATTTAAGCCTTTTCCACCAGCTGTCTTACTAACATTTTTCACCCTATTCACTGTATCAATTTTCAATGTTTCTAGAGGATAAGAGATGTCTACTGAAGGATTTAGTGTGACTGTCAGAATCATTTGTTATACCTTAATCGTGGTAGTCACCACGGTCCCATCTTTCAAGGAATTCTGTAAAGAAAGCTTCATCTGCTTGATGTGCATTATGTGTTTCAACGTGTTCGATTTTTGCAATCAATTTTTTATTTTCTTCTGTTGGTTTGTACTCAGCTTCAATGAAAGCTTCAATGATGTCATTCATAAGAAGACCACCAGTAATCATTCCACCGAAACCGATAACATTCGCATTTAACTCTTCTTTTGCATATATAGCTGATGTCATATCACGAACCAACGCTGAGCGAACACCTGGAACTTTATTGACTGCATTGTTAATGCCGACACCTGTACCACAGATACATACTCCCAAGTCTGCTTGACCACTTACTACTGCTTCACCGACTTTTTTACCATAGATAGGGTAGTGAGTACGTGCGTGGTCATATGTCCCGAAATCAAGGACCTCATGTCCTTTTGATTTCAAGAATTCTGATACTGCCATTTTTTTATCTGTGACAATGTGGTCACATCCAATTGCGATTCTCATTCCTTAACTCCTTTTCTTAACACATCTTGTTAAGCATATCTACTCGGATTTGATGACGTCCGCCATCATATTTACCATTGACGAAACCTTTAGCGATGTTTTTAGCAAGCTCATCACCGACGATTTCAGCGCCAACCGTAATCATTCGTGAATTGTTATGTCCACGTGTCATATAAGCTGAGCGTTCATCTGAAACTTCTGCTGCAACCATACCTTTAATTTTAGTTGCTACCATGAATGGACCAGCTCCATAAGCATCAATTACAATACCTAAGTTTTGCTCATCTTTATTTACTTCAGAGGCAACTGCCAAGGTAACATCAACAAAATCTTGTCCGTCCTTAGTCACATCAATTACCTCAAAACCTTCTTCTACAAGAAAATTTTTCACAACATCTTTTAATCTCGTACCTTTGAGATCTGCACCAACAACAATAGCCATTTTGACCACCTCCTAAATTTTAGAAAGAAATGCTACGTAGAAGTAGAAAACATTTTGCAAAATGTTCGAAAAAACGTTTTCGTCATTTCTTTGTTTATATAATATCAAACATTCAAACAAAAAACAACGCTTTTTGTTTATTTTTTGTTTTTTTATTTGTTTTTTTAAAAAATAGATAACACCGTTAAATTATTGTTCATTTTTGTTCATTTAATCCATCACAAAATGGACGTGAAATATCTATTCAAGTATTACAAAAGTCTTTTACTTTCTATAACTTACTGATTAAGAGGTCCTACTTTATTTTCGTCTTATACAAAATCTGACCTAAGCTAATATACGTCAACCCTCTGTTCTTATTTCATCATCTAACATTTGTTTTTGTTTGAAATTGTTTGTTTTACCTTGAAAATATTGTCTTTTATGATACAATTAAAAGAGAATTATCTTTGGAAAAAAATTACTTTATGAAAGAAGAGTCTTCATATGAACAAAAAACGACGATTAGAAAAAATTTTAGATATGTTAAAGATTGATGGGACCATAACCATAAAAGAAATAATAGATGAACTAGATATTTCCGATATGACAGCCCGTAGAGACCTTGATGCTCTAGAAGCTGATGGACTTTTAACACGTACTCATGGTGGTGCACAATTGCTTTCCTCTAAAAAGCCACTTGAAAAGACACATATCGAGAAGAAAAGTCTAAATACAAAAGAAAAAATTGACATTGCTAAAAAAGCCTGCTCTTTAATCAAAGATGGCGATACTATTTTTATTGGACCCGGAACTACACTTGAACAACTGGCATTAGAATTGAAAGGTCGTAAAGGTTATAAATTTCGTGTCATTACAAATAGTCTCCCTGTGTTCTTGATTCTAAATGGTAGCGAAACCATTGATTTATTGCTTCTTGGCGGTGAATATAGAGAAATAACTGGAGCTTTTGTAGGTTCAATGGCTTCGACAAATTTAAAAGCAATGAGATTTGCCAAAGCTTTTGTTAGTGCAAATGCTGTTACCCATAATTCTATTGCTACATATAGTGACAAGGAAGGTGTGATTCAACAACTTGCCCTAAACAATGCTGTAGAAAAATTCTTATTAGTAGACAGTACTAAATTCGATCGATACGATTTCTTTAACTTCTATAATCTAGATCAACTCGATACCATCATTACAGATAACCAGATTAGCCCTCAACACTTAGAGGAATTTAGCCAGTACACTACTATTTTAAAAGCGGACTAGAATTATGACTTATAAAAATATTGTTTTTGACCTTGATGACACTCTTTATGACCATCAACTCCCCTTTAAACGTAGCGTTGAGAAATGTTTTCCAACGATTGATATCCAACAAATAGATAACATTTACAAACGTTTCAGATATTGGTCTGATGTTGCTTTTCCTAAATACACGAAAAAACTCATCAGTATTGAGCAGCTTAGAATTTTTCGCTGTCAGAAGACTATGGAAGAATTTGGCATCGATAGTATTTCTAGGACAGAAGCTCTAGACTTCCAAGCTGACTATAAATATGAACTCGATCAGATTACGATGATTCCTGAGATACATCAACTACTGCTGGCTCTACATAAAAACCACATCCCAATAGGTATTCTAACTAATGGCCCTGTTGACTTACAGAGTCGAAAACTTCAAAATATTGGTGCCTATCAATATTTTGAAAAGCAAAATATCATCATTAGTCAGTCCACTCACGGAGGAGCTGCAGAAAATAGCTATGAAGGTAATGTAAAAATCTTACAAAGTTACCGAAATGTCCAATTATCTAAAAGGGCTATAGAAATTCTTAAAGAGGAAATTGAGTTAAATCACCAACATATAAGATTCAATCCTGATTATAAAGATAATGGATGGATTTTTACTTCCAAAAGTCGTCATAAACCCGACTATAATGGAACACCTCTTCATTATAGTGTCCTTAACAATTTCCTCAACTCACCTGAAAATGGAAAATTAAATCGAAAAGGTAATCCAAAACGAGCAGGAATTGATATTGATAATAAACTTAGTTTTAATAAACATATTACGACCCATATATTCCGTCATACGCATATTAGTTTCTTAGCATAGCAAGGAATACCCCTAGAAGCAATTCAAGACCGTGTAGGGCATTCTAGAGGTAGTCGTGTAACAGAAATTTATTTGCACATCACTAAAAAAACAAAGGATCAAATTATACCTATCCTTGATACTCTTACACAATAAGTGTGGCAAATCTGTGGTAAAACATAAGAAAAAGGCTTGTCCATATTGGACAAACCCTTTATTTTCAAGCTTATATAACCTAATTAAGCTTTACCAGCTGATTAGAATAGGATGTTGCATGTTTTACTACGTCTTTTTCATAGAGTTTCACTAATTCGTCAAAATTTGGGTGCTGTTGTTTGAACGTATCGTTATATCTCCTTCTCTAATAAAATTAAGCATTTCTTTCAAAGCAGGTCTATTTGTATCTTTACCACTTATTTTTTCTGTATATAATTTATAACACCCTGCTTCACTTAATCTTTTTAATTGTCTATTAAGATTCTGATCTTTGCTACTAACTCTTGCATAGCCTATTCTATGTTTTTCCTTATTCAATAAAACCACCTTTTCGTATATGACCTATTTAAATGTCCTAACATATATATTATAAATAAAACATCCTAAAAATGCACCTGTAACAACATTTATTTATATCTAATATTACTTTTCATTTTTTAGGTGTTTAAGGTGTACTCTAATGACCTAATTATATATATATCGAATTTATTTTATTTTTGTTCATTTAATCTCTTGACTTTAATCTTTACAAAAACTAGGGTAGCGATAGGCTTTGGTTTCGAGTTATGGGCAGACTTATCCCTTGTATCAAATGGAAAAAGTCTGCATTATCTTTCAAAACTAGGTCCAGCTGACGGCATGGATCTGAGAAAGTTCCCTTTAGACTGTATTTAACGCTCTCTGGGGCGTTAATACGAACGCTTTAATACTTACTCCTTGTCGACTGTTTGACTGTCTTTCGACAACTGCTTTCGCTTCTTATATGCGTTCTTCCTTACCAGTTATACAGAGCCTGTCCCACCGCTTACTAGAAAATATTTGCTTTTGATCGCAAAGTATCTACAAAGTCCATAAGTATCATCAGCGCTTGTTTTACAAGTTAATCATGCTTATTCGTACAGTACAGGGTGCTTTAACCCACAACATAATTTTTTGCGTTTTACCATGAGTAGCACAAACTACTTTTAGGCTTTTACTTGAGCATTGACAAATCTTTACTCAATTAGGACATTAAACATAAGGGATATGCTATCTAACGCCCCACCAATTCCTTTTAACTACGGCTCGTGACACCACATTCAATTTCTTTATAATATTCAATTTTAACATCAAAAAAAGGGCATCAGTTATTCGACTGATGCCCTTTTTCTATCTATGTATTTTGCTAGAATCTATCCAGTACCCCTTGATGTAAACGTTTATATAAATGTACAAAATTGACAATACCAGAAATTATGGTAAAATGTACTTATAAACTTGATAAACAAGTGGGCGTTAGACAGATTTCATTGATAGGGCGTTATCAATCGAAATTCTTCTGAAATTATTTTGCGATAATTTCGGAAGCTAGCGCTTTTTTTTGCGCTTTTTTCCAACTGCTCTTTATTTGATTAAAATCAGTATAACGATTTATACATCTTATTGCAAGGAAAAAGATATAAAATACTAAATTAATTTTATTTAAACATTACACTATAATTCCATTATAGTATTGTATTTTTAGTTTGTCATTAAAAATCATACCAATAACGTTTAGAACAATTCTTATGCATAGTTCCCTATAAAACAAGTTGAAATCGTCTGTAAAAGCTCGTCAGAAACATAATTTCATATCATCTTATAGACTTATTTAAGCCTATATAAAAAATACCGTAATTCCTATCCCTTCTTCATCTTCAATTGCATTATAAAATGTTTCCATCAAGAATTTTAAATTGATTGATAGAAAAAAACCAAGAAAAAGATTTATCTTCCTCTTGGGTACTAAATAGAATTATTTAATTTTTATAATTTTCACTTGTTCGAATAATGCTTCGAAATTATCTACATTAATATATCCCGTTTTTTCTTCTTGTGTGTTAAGCATACCAGTAACCATCCCAGTTTTTATAACAACTTCAGGGGTTTCATTTTTATATAAAGCGTATGCCAAACCAGCGATCGTTGAATCTCCAGAACCAACTGGGTTTTTTACATCAATTGTTGGAATCTCGACACGGTAGTAATTATTTTTATTCTTAACTAAAGCACCATCTGCTCCTAAAGTTACAACAATCCATTCAATGCCATCGAATTTTTCATCTTCTAAAGCTTCAACCAGTGTTGGTTCTGACTTAATTTCTTTTCCAATTAAGTCCGCGATCTCAGTTTCGTTTGGTTTGATTAGAAAGGGTTTGTAGTCACTTTCGATACTCCTTTTCAAAGTGGCACCTGAAGTATCTAACAAAACTCTTGCATTAGCCAGAGTTGCTTTTTCAGTTAATACTGAATAAAAATCGTGATGAATACCTTTAGGCAAGCTGCCTGAAATGGTCACATAGTTCGCATCTGATAATATTTTTTCGAAGTTTGCTATATAGTTAGCTTGTTCTTCTTTTGATACTTGGGGGCCTGATTCTAAAATTTCAGTTTGTTGACCTTCATGTAAAACAGCGATACAACTTCTCGTTTCACCTGCTATTTTTGAGAAGGCGTGGTGAATCCCATCTTTATCTAATTGATCGGTTAAGTAATCTCCAAAATGACCCCCAACAACACCCGTAGCTTTAACAGGTGCGCCTAATTGGGTCAATACTCTGGCAACATTTAATCCTTTTCCTCCCGCTGTTTTTGAAACCTGGGCAATTCGATTAACGGTATTTATGTGTAATTGTTCCAATGGATAGGTAACATCAATGGATGGATTCATCGTCACGGTTAAAATCATTTTAAAACTCCTATATTGTTCACTGATTTTTGTAAAAAGATACCCAAGAAAAAAATGTCTGTCTTCTTGGGTAACAAATAAAAATATTTAGTTTACATTTAATGGCTATTTGACCATTTTAGAATTGGGTCATTACAAAGTCCATGGCTTTTTCGGGATCATTTGTTAATGATATATATTCTGTACCTTTCGTTTTTATTAATTTAATCCCCAGTTTATCTGTATCTTTCTTTATTACTTCATAATTAGATGCTACTTGAGGGGCTAAAATAACTAAATCATAGTCACTTAAAATATCATTATGGGACCCATAACTACCAGCAGTGGCTTCTACATCCGTGTTATATTTCTCTGAAGCTTTATTTAAAGCATTACTCAACAACCCACTGGTTCCTCCACCTGCGCAAAGGACGAGTACGTGTTTTCTTTCATCTAGAACAGTATTCGATGTAGGTATTGCTTCCTCTGGGACCTCTGGAAAACTTATTTCCTTCGTATCCTCTTGTACATCTATTGTTTCTATTTCATCACTATTTGCTTCCGCAGCTAATTCATTTTCGTATACTTGATTATCATATACTTTAAAGAATGGGAAATAAATTAACGCATCCACTATAAGTAACACAATAGCTAATACAAATGAAAGTGGGTGGAAACCAGCTGCAATAGGAATGCCAATTGGTCCTGGTATGGTCCATGGTAAGACGAATATAAAGGCAGTCATCCCAAGGACTTCAACAAACATTTTAAAGATCCAAATATTTACGATAGGTGCTAAAATAAATGGAATGAAAAACACAGGATTAAGTACTATAGGCGCTCCAAATAAGATTGGCTCATTCACAGCAAATGTACTTGGAATAAAAGTTGCCTTTCCTACAGCTTTGTTTCTTTTTGATTTAGAGAAGAACATAAATAAATATGGAACTACTAATGTCGCTCCTGTTCCTCCAAATGTCATAACAAACGCTCTCGCCGGGTCCGTTAATAACTTTGTAGCTCTTCCCCCTGCTAAGTGGGTTTGAATATTGATATCTATATTTAAATATTCAACAGCAGAAGTTGCTGGTCGAACGATAGATGGACCATGAATCCCAATAAACCAGAAGAAAGACATGGCTCCTGCTATAAGAGCTAAACCAAAGTAACCGTCTGAAGCAGTAAATAATGGCTGAAAAATGCCAATGAGCCATTCTGCAAAACTTGTACTAAAAGTTGATCTGACTATAAAATCCACTAATAATGTGATGGAAATTGTAGCGGCAAAAGGAGCAATATCCGCAAAAGCTTGGGATATATTGGGTGGAACCTCTTCTGGCATCTTTATAATAATTTCTCTTGTTACAAAGAATTTATAAACGTGTACCGTTAAGATAGCTGCTACGAAAGCAGTTATCAACCCAGACGTCCCCATAAATGCAGTTGCAAAGCCATTTTCTATTTGGTCTACCGATAAGATTAAGAAACCTGAAATAGCTCCCATTGAAATGGAGTTACTATTTAATTTATGTTTATTCGGTAAGTCTCTATTGAAAGAGTCGGTTAAAGCTTTTGACGTATTACTCGCAACAAGCAAACCAACAATTCCCATTGTGTACCTATATGGCTTCATTATCCACAGTTTAGTCGCTTCACTCCAATGATATCCAAAAACTTCTGGGAGATTCGCCACTAACATAAACAAACTAGAAAATAAGATAACAGGCATCGCTGCAGTAAAACCATCTTTAATAGCTCTTAAATATTTGTTTCTAGATAACTTTTCAAAAAAAGGTTGCGCCTTTTCTATTTGTGCTATTAAATTATTCATAATTACTCATCCTCGCTATGAATGACTTCTTTATTAAATAGATAATCTCCATTCGATTCAATCACTTTATGGTACCAGTCAAAACTCTTCTTTTTATATCTTTTCATCGTTCCTGTCATATCATCATAATAATCAACAAAGATAAAGCCCCAACGTTTTTCCATTTTACCTGTTGAACCGCTAACAAAATCCATTACAGCCCAATTTGTATACGCAATAACTTCTACACCATCACCGATTGCTTTGTTTAGCTCTAATAGATAGTCACGTAAACTGTCGATTCTATAATCGTCAATAACCGTTAACTCTCCATTTTCATCTTCTTCTGGTTCCTCAATCTTAGAAAAACCATTTTCAACAATCATTTGTGGTAAGTGATAACGATCGTGAACGATATTTAGAATATGTCTTAATCCAATCGGATCAATTTTCCATCCCCATTCGTTTTCTTCAAGTTCTGGATTTCGTAAACCACTGATAACATTAACGTCTTTATCTGAAATATCTTCATAATCGTGTCTAGCTACTCCACTGTTGTAATAGCTATAAGCTACAAAGTCTACTGTGTGATCTTTAATGAGTTGTAGCTCTTCTTTTGTAATATCTAATTGTAAATTCTTTTCTTTTACTTCTTTAATTTTATAGTCAGGATATTCTCCAAAAGCATGAACATCCGTAAAGAATAACATCTCACGCGTCTCGAAAAAGGCTTGTAGAGCATCTTCAGGTTTAGGCGTTAATGGATAAATCGGTCCAATCGTTGTCGTACAACCTAACTGCAATTCAGGATTAATTTCTTTAGCAATCTTAATTGCTTCTGAATTCGCTACAAATCTATTATGAAATACCTGGAAATGAAGCGATTCATCCATTGTACTCGGATCTTGAGTTACTCCTGCTGAGAAAAGAGGCATCTCATCAGATATATTCACCTCATTAAAGGTCAACCAATATTTAACTTTATGGTGATACCTCTCAATAATCGTACGAACATATTTTTTGTAGTATTCAATGACCTTTTTATTCGCAAAGCCATTGTAATGATCCGCTAAATAGAGAGGTATTTCTCCAGAATGAGTAATTGTTACGATTGGCTCAATTCCGTAAGATAATAATTCATCGAATAAATCATCATAAAATTGCAAACCTGCTTCGTTCGGCTCTTCTTCAATTCCATTTGGATAGATTCTAGTCCATGCAATCGATGTACGAAATGCCTTCAATCCTAACTCTGCAAAAAGAGCAACATCTTCTTTATATCTGTCATAAAACTCTATTGCTCGATGCTTCAAATTTCCTGGTTCCGGATGCTTTGTACGCCCTTGTCTTGTACCATTAGGCACTACATCAGCAACTGCCGGTCCTTTACCATCTCTATCCCATGCTCCTTCAAAATGATATGCTGCTGCCGCACTTCCAAAAAGAAAACCATCCGGAAAATTATTCCGTTCAACCATTTTACATTCTCCTTTATTTTAAAATGTTATTAGAAAAACTATGGATTATTTAAGGTTTATAGATATCCATTAAAAACTCTAAGATATCTTTTAACAAAATTGTCGTCATTAAATGATCTTGACCGTGTACAAAGATGAATCCCAATTCAACTTCTTCTCCGCCTGCTTCTTTTGCTAACAATTGAGTTTGGCTATTATGGGCTAAGTTTAGACTAGCATTTCCTTCTTCAATTAATTGTTTGACTTCTTCTTTACTTTCTCCATTTTTAACTTTTTGAATTGCTTCTATGAAATTTGATCTTGCTTCTCCTGAATACGCGACAATTTCAAAACCAATCCTTGCTACTTGTTCTTTGTCCATTATATACATCTCCCCACATCTATTCGTTTTGTTTGTTTAATGTTCGTTACAAACAATATAAACCGTTTTCATATGTTTGTCAAGGCTAAACATCTATTTAACATAATTACTTTAAACAGTTGACATCCTTGCCTCATATTTGTATTATAACCTCAAACAGCTTATGCTCGATTCAAACATTTAATTGTTTGTTTATCACTGTAAAGTCGATTGGAGGTACAGGAATGATTAAAGAGCGTCGTCACAGAATGATTTTGCAACTATTAGATGAAAAAAATGCCGTGAAAGTTTCCGATTTAGTCGAAACACTCAACGTAACAGATATGACTATTCGAAGAGATTTACAAGAACTAGAGGACGAGAACCTTCTTATAAGGACACACGGAGGGGCTCGTAAAACTGAAAATCAAACTTTACCATTTCTAGAGTTGAGTCATCAAACAAAAAGAGAAATTAATCCGGATGAAAAGAATGAAATCGCTCAATTGATCGCCTCAAATATCCATGATAACGAAACAGTATTTCTAGGATCGGGTTCTACAATTGAATTGGTTTATGATTATCTGGATTTAAATCATGCGAAAATTATTACAAATTCAATATACGTCTTTGACAAGTTCAAATACGATGAAAGATACGAATTGATATTAACGGGTGGAACCTATCGCTCTAAAACAGGCTCATTCACCGGCACAATAGCAAATGATTTTATTTCTACTATTAATGTAGAAAAATCATTTATAGGGGTTAATGCTTTAAATGAGTATTCTCTATACAATGCAAATGAAGATGAGGGTGTTATCCAGCGTTCCATTTTAAAGAACTCTCGTAAAAAATATGTCATTGCAGACTTTGAAAAATTCGACAAAATGGATTTTTATCAATTTTACGACTTAAGAGATATCGATTATTTAATTACAGATAGTAAAGTGCCTCAAGAGACGAAAGACAAATATTCCAAGTGGGTACAAATAATTAATTAAAAATTTGATTTGTCAAATTAAGCTAGACAAATAAAAAAGAGAAACTGTTGTAAACAAGTACACTAGTTTCTCTTCGGTTTTATTCAATATAATTTCTTTTATCCTTAATATCTTCTAACATTTCAATAGTTTCTTCAATTTTAGGAAGAATTTCTTCGTACCAAGACAATCTTTTTCTACGCATTAAAACACCTACAGCATGTGGCCTTGGATCAACTTCCTCCCAATAGGATTGTCGATCCAATATGACTTTTTTTAGATTGTCAAAATAATCTTTCGCTTCAGCTGCACTTACTTCCATTACAACAACATCTCCTTTTATTATTTTGCAATAAAAAAAGCGCCACTTAGTAATTAAGAAGTGTTCGCCTGAATGTTTTACTTATTTTTCAAGTTTACACTTGTTGGATTTAGCACCGTTCCTTTAAGGTTGGTTGCTGAAGCATCATCGGGCCAATTCCCTCCACTTTCTCTTAATAAGTTTTGCTATTCTATTGTCAATATAAAATAACAAAAATTCTTTAAAATGTCAATACTATGATCGCTAAACACGTAGTTACAGATTTCCTATTAAATTTCGTGGTTAGCTTATTATTCATGTACAACTCTTTTATAACCCAAAGATAAATAATCGATTAATTTATCTTCAGGTATAGTTTCTAATTTACTCTCCGATAGACCCCATATAAATTCTTGTAATTCCTCTAAAGATATCCTGTTTTCTTCATAATTTTGTATCACTTCGTGTAATTTTTCCATGTCTTTTGCTATCCTTTATGACCACCAACAAGTCCACTTCGCTGGATAGCTGTCCCTCCCTTAGTTAGGCTACTTGCATGGACTAATGAACTAAAACCGTATTTTTCTCTAATTCTATCTACAACTAACTCTAAATCTTCTGCAAGAATCGTTTTTTCAGCATCTTCAAACAGATTCAACTGCAATTCTTTTTTATAATCAATTTTCCCACATCGTATTCCTATTTGACGTACTGGTTGTTTTTTATAATAGGTTCTGAATATCTGCAAACAGGATTCTATAATTTTAGTATTTGACGAGGTGGGATAAATTTTCATTTGGTGACTAAATCCTTTATCTAGTATCTCTCTAGAATAGCCTATAGATAGGTGAACCACTCCTGTCTCAGCATGATGTTTTCTTAACCGTGCTGCAACTTCATCAGCCATTTCTCTGATAACTACTTCAATTTCATATTGATTTATATAATCTCTTTTTAAGATTTGGCTTTTACCAAATCCTTTAGCCTTTGGAATATATTTTTCAGAAATAATACTATGATCTATCCCATGAGCGTGATAAAAGAGCTGCTCTCCAATAACACCATGAATTCGTTTCAAAGCTTTCGCATCATACTGAGAGAGTCTATAAACAGAATCTATCCCTAATTGATAAAGATTACTTGCTGTATTTTTTCCAATTCCCCACATTTCTGTTATTGGGTGAATGTTCCAAACCTTTTCTGAAACATCTTCATAATGCCAAACCGCTATTTGCGACTTATTTTTTTTCGCTTCATTATCTAACGCTAACTTGGCTAGTAAGGGATTATCACCAATTCCAATCGCCGTCACTAGTTTTAACCGCTGAAAAATAGTGAATTGTATTTTTCGCGCTATTTCTTTTGTTGATCCGTAAAGTGCGTGTGATTTGGTCACGTCTAAAAAACTTTCGTCAATACTATAAATATGTATGTCTTCTTCAGCTACAAACTCTTGAAAGATCTGGTTAATCATCCGATTAACTTTTATATATAAAGCCATACGAGGCTCAACAATTTGGATTTTTGAGTTTTTTGGTATTTCAAAACGTCTTGAACCGGTCCGAATGCCATATTCTTTTTTTACTCGTGGTGAAGCAGCTAAAACTAGCCCTCCTTCTAAATCGGGATTGCTCATGACGACTATATAGGAGTCTAAAGGATGTATTTTCCGCTTAACTGATTCCACTGAAGCAAAAAAAGACTTAACGTCAATGCACAGAATATCGCGCCTTGGTTGATAGGTATAGTCCATCTTGATCATGATTCATACACCTCATTTCAGTCCTCATTTTATACTCTAAACCATTTAGTCCAATCATATTCTTCCACATTGCGTATCAAATCTAACTCACACACTACTATTCCTGATTCCATCGTTTGAATATAAACGTAATTCTCATAATAACCAGCAACGACGCCTACTAGATCATCTTCATATCTACCATTAAATAAGCAATCTAATTGAATGGCTACCGTTACCTTTTGACTATAAGAATAGTCAATTAAGGGATAGATAACTTCTACAGGCTGTTTCTCTTTTTTTATAATTTCTTTTCCATGCTTACGTTTTTCTTCTTTTACGAATTCATTATGCTCCGACAGTATCAAACCTTGCCACTTAGCCATTTTCCTATCTCTATAACCAGTGGTATTTGGATTGATTAGTCTATTTTTCTCTTTCGATTTATTCTCCAATTTAAACACCTTCTTGTTCTCTTTTAACCCTATTATACGAACGTGTGTTCGATATGTAAAGAAATAACGAACTCGCGTTTGCATAAATACATCGTTTAGCAATACGATAATGTGTGACACCCAATTTTTTAGAATAGTCTTGTTTACTACTTCACTCACAAAAAACTAGAAAATCAATATAATTTTTTCAGCATATAGCTCCTGAATAATTCATAGTTTTTCAAAAACGCTTCAAAAACCTTGTTATAACAGTCTATTTTGTTTCGTTTATTCGCACCCTTTGGGTGTACAAAAAGAACCCCAATCTGCTATGGTTAAAGTGACTAAGCCTAACCAAAGAAAGGGGTTCTCTCAATGGCAACTTTACACGAAAATCGTCTACTTTTCAATTCAAATGTTACAGTATCTCACTCTGGTGGAAATTTGTCCTCAGATTCCGGCTTAATATTAGCAAAAGAATTCATGAACAAATTTGAGTTTAGCCAAATCTTATGTAAAAACATCCAGATTCAAGATGACCGACTGTATCATGTTCATGAAAATGAATCTATTCTGGAACAAATCATCTTGCAGTTGATTGCAGGCTATCCTACAGATTCTTCAGCCAATATATTAGCAACGGATCCTATCTTTCAAGCTGTTTTAAGCAAAAAGCGGTTGGCTTCACAGTCATCCATTTCTCGCTTTTGGGATCGGATGTCAACAGAAAATATCGTCCAGCTACAAAAGGTTAACCAGATTTTGATTGATAAAGCACGTACGATTCGAAATACGAACGAAATGATTTTCGATTTAGATTCTACTCACAGTGATACCTTTGGAAACCAAGAAATGACCGATTATAATGCGCATTACCAGACAACCGGTTATCATCCACTCGTTGCCTTTGATGGTCTTACCGGAGACGTTCTTAAAGCAGAACTTCGTTCTGGAAATGACTACACCTCAAAAGGCGTCGCAGCATTTACTCGTCCATTATTTGAGCATTATCACTCTGTGACACCAGTAAGCACTATTATGGTACGTGCAGATAGTGGATTCGCAATGCCTGATTTGTATGAACTTTGTGAAGAGTACGATAGTTTGTATACTATCCGTTTGAAATCCAATCGTAATCTGTACAGAATCGCTGAGCAATTCGTTACCATTAAGGATCATCACGATTGGAGTAAGAAAGAAGTTCATTACTATAACGCCACTTATCAAGCAAAGTCGTGGGGAAAATCCAGAAGGATCTGCATAAAATCAACCAGAGAAGCTAGTGAATTGCTTTTTAGACATGAATTCATCATTACTAATTTTTCAAAAGACGTCTCTCCAGAAATGGTTTTCCAAACGTATTCAAAAAGAGGAACGATGGAAAATTACATTAAGGAAGCAAAAAACGGCTTTTACTTGGATAAAACAGATAGCCCACGTTTTATAGAAAATCATGCTCGTATGATCGTAAGCCTATTGGCTTACAATATCGTGAACTTCATGCGAACATTGTGTTTTACCAATGAAACGAAAGGGTATCAGGTTTCTACTATTCGCTTATTTCTCTTTAAAATTGCTGGAAAGATAGTTCATTCCGGAAGAAGACAATACTTGAAATTAAGTAGTTACCATGTTTACCAAAAGCTATTTTATCGGATTCTACAAAACATTCAGGTACTGCAGTGTTAGTTGCGTTTATTGCGCCATTCAAAAAAATTCGTTAACCATCCGATAGGATGAGTGCGCCCAAAATGAGGTCTTTCTTGAACTTAATCAGTTAGCAAAAATAAATTAAACCCTTTAGAAAAATATTTTTGAGAAAAAGAGCCATTGAGCATAAAACTAAACAGATAATTATAAAATTTGGTAGTTTATAAAAAGTATGAATTATTCAGGACTAGTTAATGATGCTAAAAAAGCCGATTGCTCATTATGAGAAATCGGCTTTTTGTTTATGATTTAGCGTGAAGTTTTTGGCGGTTGGCAAACATCACATTTGCGTTGATGATTGGTTTTAAATTTCTTGAATGTTTTTTCAAATGTATTGCCGCATGCACATTCAAATTCCAACTTTTGAGAAAAACCTTGGTATTCTGTCGTCAATAGTTTGCTGTCTGAATTGGTTTCAACAAACTTTTTGATTTCACCGATCGTCCATCGTTTTTGCATTCTCTTACACCTCCATATATATCACTAGCGGAGGCTTTTCGGCATCCGTTCTTTATTACTATCGTAGTGATCTTAAGCTACTCATTATAGCATGTTTTGATGGATTTAAACAGATGATGGAAAAGTTGTTCGCAACTTTGTGAACATAGTTTTTGAAATCATGGATCACTTTGCTATTACAGGGACCCAAAGCTCATTATTTGGAACTCTGTCAGGAGCCAAGTAATTCTCAATACACGGCAAATCTGCTAATTCGTAACCGGAAGTCGGCATCCATTCCGTATATAGGCGTTTCCAAGCTTCAGTGATATTAGGAAAGACAACCCAAGTACTTTTAGGGATTACTGTTTTTTCCATGTCACCAGGGTATTCAGCAGTATAGCGGCACCCTATAAGATAATCAAATTTTTCGTCTGTTATTGCGGCTTGTTTTCCGCATACTCCTAAGATTCCTTCCATTTTGCATTGCGGATTTTCCCAAGACATCTCAATGATACGCGGTACCAATCCACTAGCAGTCGCTTCTTCCCATAATTTAGGAATAGTATGAAAAGCCTCTTGTGTAACGACTTCTTGCTTGACCCCGACAATCTCAATATCAGCATCTAGCACTTCTATCCTATAATCCATTTCACTCTCTCCCTTGATCGTCATTTGAAAGAAAAGTCTTGGAAAAGCTTTTAATTCGACCCCTTTGCTGCGGGCTGTCGTTGGAGTAACTCCATGAAGGCTTTTAAAAGCTCGAGTAAAAGAATCTGGGGAGTCGTACCCGTACTTGAGAGCAAGATCAATGATCCGAACATCAGGAACATTTTGCAACTCAAATGCGGCTTGTGACAATCGCCTCCTTCTAATGTATTCTGACAGTGATATTCCGGTCAGAGCAGAAAACATCCTGGGAAAATGATATTCAGGGCAACAGGCTTGTCGGGCTGCCTCTCTCCCATCAATTTCATCGGATAAATTCTGCTCTATATAGTCCATTGCTCTATTTATTCTCTCCAGCCAGTCCATTTTCTTCTCCTCTCGTATACATACTATAGGATACAGAACTTTTTCTCCCGACAATACTTGCTCAAAAATTGTCGGGTGCTCTATTCTTTTTGAAACATTTGTTGCGCCCTCGGACAAGATACCGCTTTCATTTCTTTGTATTAGTTTTACTTTACCAGCGGGATCATCAAAAGCACCACAATAGAATGGTGCTTTTACTCTTGCGTCTGCGTCTTCTTACTATCAGCTTTCCTTCTCTTCCACAAAATCTCGCAATGCGTTAAGTTCATCTGGTGTGACGGACCGCTCATTATTGTACAACTTCTCTAAGCCGTTTTCCGGCATACCTAATTCATTTGACAGGTCTTCGTCCGACAGCCCTTCACTCTCTTGGATATCCCTAATAGTCGTAATCAGTAAAATCGCTTCGATATCCTCATCTGACAAGGCGCCTTCTTGTGACTGATCGTAATTGATCAGTTCCTTGATCGACTCTTTTCCAAGAAATTTGCCGATCCCTTCTGCTAACTCTTGCACTTGGCGCAAAATAAAGTCTTTGTCTTCTAGTCCCATCCTGAAATCCATCTCCTTGATCGCTGATTTGCTTTCGGTACTTACTCTGTTATTATAATCTTTTTTAGAGAAAGAACTAGTGAAAGTTTCGTTACTTCGCTCCAAAAAATGTATCCGAAACAATACGCTTTTTAGAGATTCCTTTTTCTCGATAGCGTTTTTTGACGAACTTCAATACAGCAGGTGATCCTGAATTGAAATAATAGGCGGTATCCCCGTATTTTAAAGCGAGTTCATCCAATTTCGCAGTCGTTTCTTCTCGTGAAGTCATTTTGTGCAAATGAATCATCGGATTGTTCTGCGCGATGCTTTTGATCTCCTCGTCAAAGAGGTAGTATCTCGAAGATGTGTAGACGACTTCAATCGGACGACGAGTATCGAATTCCAACTGCTTCAACAATGCACGAAATGGCGTTATCCCTACCCCGCTTGCGAACATGACGATGGGAGAAGTTTCGTCTTTCACTTTCATCCAGCCAAATGGACCTCGTAACGTGATTTTTTCACCCGGCTGCATATTCACTAACGTCTGTTTAAAACTACTGGTTTCTTTTCCCATTCGTGTCCCGATCAACAAGAATCCTTCTTCTGGTATCGAAGCCACTGAAAACAAGCGGTACTTTCTGCCTTCGATCGATTTGTGCGGCAATGTGTAGATGCCATGTTCGCCTGGGACCCAAGTCAAACCGACATCATTTCTAATTTTCACAATATAGTAATCGCCATAAGGATTTTCAATACTTTCAATCGGCAGCTCGCTTTGTTTGACCACACCTTTTATATCATCGAAGCCCATCATTTTTCCTCCTCAATGAATCAGATGAATACTTAGTATGTAAGCAACTCTTACACGGATTGTAGGCGCTGTTCTTATCCGCTGTCAACGGATAACTCTGATTGATTTGCCTAAATGCACTACGAAAAAAAGCACCTGAACTCCTTTTTAAAGGAGCCAGATGCTTTCAGTATCAAAGAGCGAATCGTTTGATTACTCTCCAACTACGCGAACTTGTTCGCTGCTGTCGATGAATTCTTTTGGATTTGGTTCTGCTTCGATTGAACCGAATGGCATTTGAGCAATCATTTCGTATGATGCTGGTAAGTTGAACATGTCTTTTACTGATTTGTCAAAGCCTTGTTCAAAGCCAATGTTCATATGTTGTAAGCTTCCGCCTAAACCTAAGTCAGTCAATGCCAACCAGATACCGTATTGTGCATTTGCACTGTGGTGTTGTTTGTATACTGTTGCACGTTCGTTTTCGCCTAATGCACCTTTAACAGCATCGCGGTCTTCGAAGAATAATACAGTACCAACGCCAGCTTTAGCGCCTTGCATTACGCCTGACATCATTTCCCACATGTCGCCTTGCATAACGTCTTTTTGGACGTCTAAGATGTGGTCCCATAATTTAACGTTGTCTTCTCCAAATACAACTACTAAACGAGTTGTTTGGCTGTTGAAAGCCGTTGGGATTTGTTGAGCTACCTCGCGAATGCGGTCAGCGATCTCTTTGTTTGATAACTCAGTGTTCGTTCCGATAGCGTAAGCTGTACGGCGTTCTTTGATTAAGTTTGTAAATTGTGTCATGTGTAAATCTCCTTTTAAGGTTTATTTGCTTTTTAACACTTATTAATTGTAAGTTTAACAAATAAAAAGAAGTAAGTCAACACCGAATATATCGAATTCGAAATAATATTTAACTATTTTTATTCAGTTCACAAATTAATAAAACTTATTCCTTTTATCTTACACTCCTGGGATTGGTTCTAGATGTAGTACATGATGTTGGTTGTCGAAATACGTTACTTGTTTCGTTACTAAATTGCTCGTCCAAAATGGAACCCCCGCTTTTCCAGCTAGCTCACAAAACCGTTCAAAATCAATTGCTCCTGATTGTGCGGTTTTCACAGCCGACTTGAGGGCTGCAATATCGCTTCGATCAGCCACTACTTTTGGGACTCCGTTCATTTTTAACTCAACAAAGCTTTTTTCATCATAATAACGATACACCCCTTCAGCAACTAAGTAATCATAACGCTTCACACCTAATTTTTTTATTTCAGACATTAACTGAGCGAAGCCGCCAGCGTTTTCTTCTGCATTTACAGCCTGTTCAATATCTTGATAATTTAGACTCATTTGTGTTCACTCCTTTTCACGAACAACTAAACTTTCTTTGCTAATAGTTTAGTTTGATTACAATTTACCAAAAAGTTAAATTGTATCCTAATTTTTATCCTGCACAGCAATATTGATATCAAAAAAAAACAATGCTAACTCCTCTTCACGAGAAATCAGCATTTCATTTATTCGTTATCTGTTTAGCGTGACGCTTTTGGTAGTTGACACACCACCATATTTTATTGATACATATTTGGAGACTTTTTTGGCATCCGTTCTGAGCAGTAGTTATCATAATCTTAAGCTCTTTATTGTAACAGTAAACTTCTAGAAATTTCTTAAGGCAGCATTGAGAAATCTATATCCATACAATTCATAAAGCTTTCTCATCAATTATAACTCATGAAAAATTGGATTCATTTTGTCAAACGTACAGAAGTGTTTAAAACCTATGTCTTTCAATAGTTTCTTTGACTCGTTAATATGAAAGCCTAAATGCTCAGGTTTGTGGCTGTCACTTCCTATTGTAATAATGGTTCCTCCAAGATCATGATACAACTTTAAAATTTCAATCGAAGGTGTCAGTCCATTTATTCCGTATCGAAAAGAAGAAGTATTTATTTCGATTCCTTTATTATCCTCAATAACCATTCTTAGGATTTGTTCAACTTTATCTTTACTATATTCAAACATATCAACTTCTTTATCTAGATACCGCCGTACCAAATCCATATGCGCCAAAACGCTATAATCTTTATAAGAAGTGACTAACTGATACATCTCATCATAGTATTTATCATAGCTTTCCTGATGTGTGTGCCCCTTTTGAAACTCTCCCGTCCAAAACTCTTTATTTCCAATCTGGTGCACCGATAACAAAATAAAGTCAAAGTCATGAGTCCGATAAAGTTTTTCAAATTGAGGAATCGTATGAGTTTGCATTCCAAACTCTAACCCTTTTTTTATGGTTATTTTGTTTGCGTATTTTCTAGAAAGTTTATCCAGCTCTGAAAAATAAAATTCGTAGTGAACATTTTTAACTTCTGTATTCTTGCCTGCCTGGAATTCTTCATCTGGTTTCCAATCTGGTTTAACCCCGTAGTCTACATGATCGGTAAAACAAATTCCCTTTAAACCCATCTGAATAGCATCTTTTACGACATCTTCCATTAAATACCAGGAATCGTCACTGTAATCACTATGGACATGATAATCCGCATAAACCATTTAAAAACCTCCTTTAAATTATCAAAAATTTATTGACCATTCTTTGCTGCATGATACTCTCGCATCGCTTTTCCCCATTTTTCCTTATCCTTTTCCCCTATGTTTCTGATCACTCTAGCTGGATTTCCTCCTACAATCGTATCATGGGGAACATCTTTGGTTACCACTACTCCTGCGGCTACAATTGAATTTTTTCCAACTGTCACTCCAGGAAGAATCGAAGCACTTCCTCCTATCCAAACGTTATCTTCAATTACAATAGGCAGACCAAATTCAAGATCCTTTATTCTAATTTCCGCATCAGTTGGGTGACCGGCTGTGTAGAAACTTACCCGAGGGCCAACCATTACGTTGTCTCCGATGATAATCTTATTCACATCTAAAAAAATACAATCCATATTTGCATAAAAATTATTGCCTATCTCTACGTGTCGGCCATAGTCGACATATAATGGTGGATTAACATATACAGAATTTCCTGTCTTACCAAACAATTTTTTCTCTAACGCTACAATTTCTTCCTTATTTTCTATCGGCAGGCTATTAATTTTTTGTGCTAGTTTTTTGCCTTCTAACGAGCTATTCTCTGGATATATATCTGATGCAAAATATAATTCTCCTGCTAACATTTGTTGGTAATCAAAGTCTTTTGTCATTTATTTCGTTCTCCTTTTATTAACAAAGTTAATTATCTATACGCATTATACCTTTATTAACATAATTAATAAAGATGTCTTCTTTATTTTTTTCTGCTATTATTAAGTTCAAAGGAGGGCTCACAAATGAAAGCATACAACCAAAAAAACATTAAAAAACATAATCAAGATTTATTAATAGAGCTGCTTAAACAAAACGCTGCTCCAATGACTAAAAGACAATTGTCAGAACAATCTCATTTAAGCGTTGTTACAATCAATAAGCTCATTCCAGATCTTGTCCAAAGCAACACCTTCGTCGAGCTGGACACTCCTTTTGAAACTGGTGGGCGTCGTGCCATTGCTTATAAATTTAATGAACGTCGTAAATTATTTTTAATTCATCAATTCCTTGAGCAAGAAAAAAAAATGGTTGTTAATTTTTACGTTGTTGATTTATTAGGCAATATTATCGAGCGAGAGTACTTATCGTCAATAAAGTTAACCACGTTTCTTGAAACTATTTCAAATATGAAGTCAAAGTTTCCGGAAATATCCATTGCACTTTCTGGAATACCAGGAGTAGAAGTAGACAACAACTTAAAAATCATGGATTTTAAACCTTTTAGACATTTGAATCTCAATGATGAAATAACAAAAAAAATCGCTGTCGATTCATTTATCGAAAACGACGTTAATGCAGCAACTTTTGGGTATTCCACAGAAAATAACCACATTACTGCTGGAGTTTATTTTCCGGAAAGTTTTCCTCCAGGTGCTTCACTAATTATTAATCAGCACATTTTTAGAGGTTACAATAATTTAAGTGGTGAAATTAAGCATTTGCCAAATCTAAAACACAGACACTTTCCGTTGAAAAAATCAGAATTAAATTCCATATTGTCAGAAACACTTCAATCTATAATAGCTATGTATGATCCGCATGAAATCATCCTATATGTACCCGATAATTGGCTGGATCACATCAAAATAGATTTGATCATCAAAAACCTAGCTGAATTATTTCCTTACAATGTTTTCCCGAACATAACTCTTTCACAGGATTTTTCACAGAACTATTTAAATGGATTGATTAAATTAGGGTTGGAAAAAATGGCAACAGAGAATTAACCGTCTCCTCCCTTTGTTGTCTTAAAATTGACTACATTAATTTGACGAAGTATCTTATTAAAAACTTCGGACCTTTTCGCATTTTTTTGGAAATCCTGTTCAACTTAAACACCCCTTGATCTTAGATCAAGGGGTGTTTCCCTACCATAATCAAATCAGCACATGGTCATTAATTATTCATTTGTTATTATTTCTGATGTCATTGTTGAGCAGTCATTGATGATTAAAGGATCCTGCCAAACCTCATAGGGTGTACATTTGAGCCTGTACGGGCTGTGTGCTCGCCTTTGATTTCCCACCCAACAGCTTAGCTTATAAATCCACCAGCCAATTTGTTTGTTGAATCTGTCCGTCTAGTTCTCGTAATTTTTTAGAAACTACATTCATTTTTTTAGTTAATTCCTTCGTATCAACGGTTCGTACCATTCGGATTTCATTTCGTCCAAATCGTCTGATATCATTGGCTGTTTCGATAGTATTATTAAGCAGTCCGTGCTGCCTTCTTAATGATTCTCTTTCTTCCAACGCTTCGACAATCAATTTATCAGTATCATACAGATTAGCCGAGGAATTCCGCTGATTGATTTTTACGACTAACTGAGAGAATTCCTCATTCGTTTTTTGATAATCCTGGATCAATTCGTCCATACTTATATCCAATGAGTCTCCTTCTTGAATCAAGGCGTTCGCTAAAATCTCCTGTTTCAGCGAAGTTAACTTTGCTTCAAGATCCCGCCTCAAGAGTAATGCTTCCGCAAGTTTCATAGAAAAACTTCCTTTCAGTTCACGAGTCTATAAGCTTAGGGTAATGAAAAAGACACTTTTTAGCAAGAAATCTGCCGAAAGAAGTGCGATATTCTGCCGTTAGCAATTTATTTTCAGAATTATTCTCAACAAATTTTTTATTTCATCAATAATCTATCGTCTTTTCTCTACCACTTCCATACTATATTGATAAAAGAGTCTTTTCGTGACATCCGTAGTTACATTAACCTACTCGTTATAACACGATACAACTCAATTAAACAGATAAAAGACAAAAAAATTTCGTCCAACAATCAAAATGATTCAAGCACAAAAGTCATCCCTTACTATATTGAAAGGGAGTAACCTTTGTGCTTGTTGTAATGCTTTTTTTATATTTTATGCTTAATTCATTTTTTAATGCAGTTGTAACTCCATTAAGTCAATGCTATTTCCATTTTCCGCCGCTTTAAAAATAGCTTCAATCACTTTCATTACACGATACACTTCTTCATTTTTAACAATAGGTTCAGCTTCCCCAACAACGACTTTAGCAAAATTCGTATAGAAAGAATCCGCAGTTACTTGAACTTCTTCAAATGTTTCCCTAATTACGGATTCCTCTGAAGGTGGAGCCATTGTTTTCGTTAATCCTTGTCCTGCTTTTATCGGTTTTGGTGCAACTACAAATTCCACATTACTTTGCTTTACAATTTCACCTTTAAGATCCCAATCGTGAATAACAGCAGTTCCAGTAGTGCCTTTTACATACCAGCGAGGAAGTTTCACGTAGTTGGTTGTCCCAACCTCTACAATAGCTTTAACGCCATTTTCAAAAGTGAGATAGCTGATAAATCCATCATCTACTTCATCGCCTAAGACATAGCTTAGATCAGCTGCTATTTTAACTAAAGGGCTATCAACTAGATCCAACAATTGATCTAACAAATGTACACCCCAATCTAGCAACATTCCTCCACCTTGTTCTTTTAAATGGCGCCAATCACCCGGTATTCCATTGGCTCCTTGAACTCGGGACTCTATTTGGAAAACATCTCCCAGCTTACGAGTCTCATATAAATCTTTAATCATTTGAAAATCGCTGTCCCAACGACGATTTTGATGCACCATAAAAACTCGGTTTTCTTGTTTTGCAATTTCCATTATTTCCGCGAAATCAATACTATTAAGTGTAACTGGTTTTTCGCAAATAACATGCTTCCCAGCTTGCAAGGCTTGAATTGCAATTGGTTTATGGATATCGTTTGGTGTTGAGATTAATACCACATCAACAACTTCATCGGCTAATACTTGTTCTAGACTGCCATAAACTGTTAAACCATTCTCGACGGCATTCTGCTGACGCGTTTCCGATGTGTCGAATATACCGTGCAGTTCTACTTCTTCATTGTCTCTAATTAGTTGAGCATGAAAACTTCCCATTCCTCCATAGCCAACAATAATAACTTTTAATTTCTCCAAATTACTCAACCTTTCTTACGCCCACCACATAGATTGCGGTGTTTCTTTAATTAAAATAGATTGTAAATTCGTTACAGCTCTGCTAAATCCTTCATTAATCGACATTAATGGATCTTCGTGTTCAATACTGACTACATAGTCATAATCATACAGTCTCAAAGCACTCATCATATCTGACCATACTTGTATGTCATGTCCACATCCAACAGATCGGAAAGTCCATGCTCTGGATTTTACGTCAC
Organism: Desemzia sp. FAM 23990; assembly: GCF_045528485.1. Lineage (NCBI taxonomy): Bacteria > Bacillati > Bacillota > Bacilli > Lactobacillales > Carnobacteriaceae > Desemzia > Desemzia sp. FAM 23990. The sequence continues at coordinate 34,719 of NZ_JBGQQW010000013.1, read as the reverse complement.
CATATGGTTGCATATCTGTTAAACCATACATATTGATGTTGTCTTGATCAAGGTAGGTGTCTTTGGCGTGGAAATGATGGATTGCTCCTGCTTCACCTAGTATTTTTATAGCTCCAACCGGATCAATACCTTGCCACCATAAGTGACTGGGATCAAGATTCGCGCCAATTGAATCAGATGTCTGTTCTCTCAGTTTCAAAATGGTATATGGAGTATGGCATAAAAATCCCCCATGCAGTTCAATACCGATTTTAACTCCGTATTCAGTAGCCATTTCGCCAATTTCTTTCCAATAAGGAATTAATTTATTTTCCCATTGCCAGTTATAAATATCACTATAAACTTCAGGCCAAGGACTAACAGGCCAGTTTGGTGTTTTAGCGTCATCACTGTCGCCTGCAACCCCAGAAAAAGTATTTACCACTGGAACCCCCATTAAAGAAGCTAATTGGATCGTTTTTCTTAATGTTTCATCTGCAGCTTTGGCTTCAGAAGCATCAGGAGAAATGGGGTTATTATGGCAACTAAATGCACTAATGGTTAAATTCCGTTTTTCTAACTCTGCTAAATAAGCTTCTCTTTTTTCTTCGCTTTCTAACAATTCATCAGTAGGACAGTGATGATTACCTGGATTTCCACCTGTTCCAATTTCGACGGCATCCAATCCCGCACTTTGAACTTTATCCAACATTTCTTCAAAACTTAAATTTGCAAATAATGGCGTGAATACACCTAATTTCATACTGACTTCCACTCCTCATTCTATTATTTTCAAAAATAATCTGTTGCATCTTTTCTGCTAGTTATTTTTTATTTCTTCTAAAGATGCGCTGTTTCCGTAAACTGGATACATACGTTCTGTTGATTTACACCAATTTACTCCATTTATGATCACTTGCTGAATCTCCTTATTGTAATAGGTAGGATACGATTCATGACCCGGTTGGAAATAGAATATTTTTCCATTTCCTCTTTTGTAAGTCATCCCGCTGCGGAAAACATTTCCTCCTTCGTACCATCCAACAAAAATCAGTTCATCAGGCGTCGGCACATCAAAATGTTCGCCGTACATTTCTTCCTTCTCTAATTCAATGAATTCCCCAATTCCTTCAGCAATAGGATGGCTTGGATCAATAACCCACAACCGCTCTTTTTCTTCTGCTTCTCGCCATTTCAAATCACAACTTGTGCCCATTAATTTCATGAAAATTTTAGACATGTGCGCAGAGTGTAGCACAACTAGCCCCATTCCGTTTAGAACTCGCTTATGGACACGACTCACAATTTCATCTGCAACTTCGTCATGAGCCATATGTCCCCACCACACTAATACATCTGTCTCGTTTAATACTTCTTCAGTTAAACCGTGTTCAGGTTGATCTAATACTGCTGTTTTTGTATCGAACCCAGCAGATTTGAGCACAACTTCCAGTTGTTTGTGAATGCCTTCAGGATATATTTCCTTTACTTTTTCACTTGTCTTTTCATGCCGAAATTCATTCCAAATGGTTACCTTCATTTTCTATCCCTCTTTTTAAATAGTTTGTAAAACAGTCTCAGCTTCTTCTACTTTATTCAAATAAACTGGCGCGCCCGTTTGGGAGGATTTATAAATAGCTTCTAGTATTTGTGTGACTACTAAAGCTTCTTCCGGTTTCACAACAGGTTCTGTATCGTTTATAATACAATCAATCCATTGTTTCGCTTCTATGTCAGCCGGATTAACACCTGCCCCATCATAGAAATCAACACCGCCTGTTTCCAGTTCAACATTTTTACTGAAAAGTAAACCATGCTCTTCTCCATTGATGCATAATCCATCTTTCATATCTGCTCCGCCCTTTGTTCCGTGCAAGGTGGTTTTAGCTTCTCTTATTTCTAAGGAATTTAAAGCCCAACTCGCTTCCAAATAAATCGTAGCTCCATTTTCCATCGTGACAAAACCAAAAGCTGAATCTTCTACGTTAAACTCATCAGGATTCCAAGATCCCCATGCATTTGCAGCATTTTTGGTTTGTGATAATTTATGATAAGCGCTCCCTACCACATATTTGGGTTTATAATTATCCATCATCCATAGAGTTAAATCTAAAGCATGAGTTCCTATATCAATCAATGGTCCTCCGCCTTGTGCCTCTTCATCTAAAAATACTCCCCAAGTTGGAACTGCTCTTCTACGAATGGCATGTGCCTTCGCATTATATATTTCCCCTAGCTCTCCTTCTTGACATAGCATATGTAAATGTTGGGAATCTTTTCTAAAACGATTTTGGTAACCAATCGTTAATTTTTTACCAGTCTTCTTCATCGTTTCAATCATTGATTTTGCTTCAATAGACGTTTTAGCCATTGGTTTCTCACACATTACGTGCTTTCCTGCTTCCATTGCGGCAATGGAGATTTCTGCGTGAGATATATTTGGTGTACATACATGAACAACGTCAATACTTTCATCCTTTAATAATTCTCTATAGTCGGTATAGACATTTGCTGCATCCGAACCATAATCTTCACGCGCTTTACTCGCTCGTTCTTCAATAATGTCACAAAAAGCTACAATCTCTGCATTCTCTACTGTTGCTAGCGAAGGAAGATGTTTTCCGTTTGCAATTCCCCCACAACCTATTATCCCAATACTAATCATATTTATTACTTCCTCTCTATCTCTTCATTTGTTTTTCTATTACACTGAGACGTTCCATTAGCTCACACAAAATTCTTTTCTTTCTCTATACTTTTTTAAACAGATCGAGCAGCAAATAGGTTCTCAAAAAATGAATAAAGCTGATTCCTATAAAAATACTAATATACAGTCCAAAGACTACTAAGTACGGTGACAATAAAGTTATTACAATAGGTAGTATTGAGATCAGTAATAACAATAACGTCCTAACAGGATAATAAAACGGCAGCTTTATGATATTTATGACAGCTTGTTTAGTCGAATCTTCAAAGCGAGAAATATAAAAAAATACAACTTGAAAAAAATGAACTACTATCAAGGTAACAATTGCCACTCCTATCGTTACCCAACTGTTTAATTGATTGAATGAACTCAAATAGTTCCAATTAATGACCAATATTCCTGACAAAACTGAAATTCCCGACCAAACGATTGTACTTTGTTTTAAATTTTCTTTAAAAGATTGAACATAAGTAGATATAATTCTCGTTTCATCAAAAGAAATCATCCGTATAGTTACTGTAAAGCCAGCAGTCTGAGCAGCGCCTATAGTTAGAATTGGTAAACTAGTAATCAGCATTAAAAGATTTAAAACAAATAGTCCCCATATTTTCAGCATGATTCGATAAAACGGACCTTCTACACGAAAGAAATCTTGCATACTTTTTTACTCCTTTACTGCGCCGACAACAATGCCGTGCACGAAATACTTTTGTAAAAATGGATAAATCACTAATAAAGGGATAATCGCCACAACGATTTTTGCAGCATTCAAATTCCGGTCAGACACAGCTAATAAACTCTGTAGTTGTTCCGAGCTCATTCCAGCTGAGTTTTGCAGTGTTTCAGCAATGTTTACTGATAGCGATTGAATGTAAGTCATTAATGGATAGTTTTCAATCTTAGTCATATAGATCAAACCACTCATAAAATCATTCCAACTTCCGACAATACTGAATAGTGAAACTGTAGCTAAAGATGGCAATGAGATAGGAATATAGATTTTAGTCAAAATATGCCACGGATTGGCACCATCTAACCACGCAGATTCCTCCAATGATTTGGGAACGCCGCGGAAAAAGTTCATTACCAAAATAACACTGCCTATTGGAACAGCTCCAGGTAAAATCAATGACCATATACTGTTGATCATACCTAAGTTTTTTATGATTAAATACGTTGGAATCATTCCTCCATTAAATAGCATGGCAAAGAGAATGAGGCTCATAAAAAAACCTCTGGCACGAAAGAATCTTTTTGATTTTGATAATGGATAAGCCAACGTAACAATCATGAACAAATTAATAATTAGTGAAGCAAATACTCGAAAGACCGAGATACCGAACGAACGCCAAAATTGTGTGTCACTAACAATGCGTTCGTAAGCTGCCGTAGTTAACTCTACTGGCCATAATCCTACTTTATTTCCTGCTACCGCTGCTGAACTGCTCAATGACAATGAAACGACATTCAACATTGGAATCAAACAAGATAAAGTTAGTAAGATGACGATTGTATAAATAATAAACTGACGAATGCCAAATTTTTCTTTCATTTTTTGTTTGCCCCTTTTTTAGAACATCACACGATTTGTCGATTTTTCAGCTATTTTGTTTGATACATAAATCAAAATTAATCCAACAATTGAACGAATTAATCCAACCGCAGTACCTAAACTGTAGTCACGTCCTATTAAACCGATACGATAAATATAAGTATCTAAAACATCTCCGCTGGCATAGACCGGTGGTGAATACAAGTTGTATACTTGGTCAAAACCAGCGCTTAGAATACCTGGCAGAGCTAGTATGGTCATTAAAATGATAAACGGCATCATTCCTGGTAAAGTAACATGTCGTACTTTCTGCCACCAGCTCGCTCCATCCATCGTAGCTGCTTCATAAGTTCCTGGATCAATAGAAGTAATGGCTGCTAAAAAGATAATGGAATTGTATCCAAACCCTTTCCAAACATCAGTCCAAATGAGTAAATGCGGGAATACTTTATTGCTTCCTAAAAAATTAATGGCATCTAAACCAATTGCTTCAAGAAGTTGATTCACTGTTCCATCTAAATTAAATAGATTCACAACGACTGACCCTAAAATTACCCACGAAAGAAAATGCGGAAGATAAACAATCGTTTGCATATATTTCTTCATCCACTTGACGCGAATTTCATTTAATAAAATAGCAAAGATAATTGGAATAATGGTGTTTAATACAATTTTTCCTACAGCAATAAAAATGGTGTTGTAAGTAACACGCCAAATATCCGGTAAAGTAAATAAGTATTTAAAGTTGTCTAGACCTACAAATTCAGATCCAAAAACTCCTCTAGCAGGAACAAAGTCTTGAAATGCCATAAACAGCCCAAACATAGGCCCATATGCAAAAATCAATAAAAAAATTATTCCAGGAAGCATCATTGCTAAATAGAAATGTTGATCTTTCTTAAACATTGACTTCTTTTTAGTTTTTTTTATCTGTTCCATCTTTCATTTACTCCTATCTAGAAAATAGGTCATCTGTTCGCAATACAAATGACCTATCACTCCATTAATTACTCTCTTTCGTCTACAACCTCTTGCATTTCATCCAAGATAACTGTCCCACCTTGGCTATTCCAATCTGATACATAATTGTCAAAATTATCTAACGATTCTTCTCCTGTAACAAATTTGATAAACATTTCTTCTTCAAGTTTCCCTACTTGTGCACCACTACGTTGTTGAGAGTCTAGTGTTTGAAAGATAACAATTGGTTTAATCTCATTTAAGATATTTGCTTCACGAGTACTGCCCATTACATCATTGACGGCTAATGTTCTAGACGCATGTACCGCCCAATCACTTGGATCAGAATCACTTGGATTATCTAAGTACGCTTTAATTTTGCGTGCATTGTTTTGAATCACAAATTTAGAAATTTCCTCGATACTGATTTCTCCTTTCGCTGCTTGAGTGGCTTCTTTTGCATCGATAATTTCACTTTCATTAGGGAATAACTCAATATTAAATGGTTTTACGGATCCATCTACAGCTAACTGAGCGTATTCATATAATTCCGGATATTCATTTTCCATGTCTTTAGAGTTGGCTACATCATCAAAAACGACATTCAGCATTTCAATCAATGCTTCTGGTTTTTCAAAACCCTTTCTTATAACCACAAATCCACCTGTTGCAGATTTATTGACGGCATTTACGTTGCCATCGCCATTTTCATTTTCAATAGCATATGGGATGAATTCTGCATCTGGATTAGCAGTTTTAGCTTGTACCAATCCCCAGTCTGAAATATGCCAAGGTCCAGGCACAATCCCCAGCTCACCATTGATCATCATTGCATTTATATCATCATACGTTCTTGTTCCAAATTGCGGATCTAAAATACCCTCTTCAAATAATTCATTCATATACGCTAAAGATTCTTTCATTTCTTCTGTATTTGATCCATAATAAACATCATTATTATCATCTTGCAAATACACTTTCGGATAGGCTCCAAATGCATTCGTGATGGCTGTTGCAGTATATCCAGAACCACCATGGTCTCCTGACGTTAACCAGTTAGCAATTGCTAATCCCTGTGTTCTTCCATTTCCTTCCGGATCTCCTTCTTGAAAGGCTTTCGCTGTTGATTCTAATTCATCTAAAGTGATTGCATGATTTCCGTCTTCATCCAATTTGATGTCTAATTGTTCTACCCAATCTTGTCGAATCCAAACCATGTTAGGACCAAAATCATTTGTTGTTCCAGGTATGGCCATTAATTGATCATCAATGGTTGCCGCATCTAGCGTAGTTCCATCATAAGAACCATAAATTTCTTTGATTTGGTCGCTGGCATATTCTTCATAGACCTCAGTTAAATCTGCCACTAAATCGTTATCCACCAATTCTTGCAAATCATCTCTAGACACTACCATCATGTCTGGAATATCTCCTGAAGCAATTGCCAATGATACTTGTCGATCGTAATCTTCACCGTTAGCTTCAAACGCACTTTCTAATTCAATGCCTAGTTTTTCTTTCAATAGTCTTCGATACGCATTATCACTGAATGAATCACCTTCTGGCAGTTTAGAGTTGGGCGCAGTCTGCTGTCCAACAGTCATAATGATATCCCCATCAGCATTTGTTGCTGCTTCTTCAGTTTGATCTCCTCCACACGCAGCCAGTACGAATGGTGTTACAGCCAAAAGAGAAAGCAATACTTTGTTTTTTATTTTTTTCATTTTTTCCCCTCCAATACTTGATATACACAGTATACGAAATCGCTTTCAAAAAATATATGAAACAATTTCCACTATTAAGGTAAAATTTCCACTTTATAAACCGTTTTCAAAAATATGTTATTGGTAAATAAATGTATTTAGATTATACTTTGGTTGTTCAACGTTATTATTTTAGGAGGGTTTATTATGTTCAAGGTTTTAATCGTTGATGATCATCTTGATCAGCGGGAACTTATTAATTATTTGATGGAAAAGCATAGAATTTCATGGCAAGTTCATGAAGCATCAAATGGAAAAGAAGCTTTAGCAGTTTTTTCTGAACATAAATTTGATCTACTTATTACTGATATTCAGATGCCATTTGTTTCAGGAATAGAACTTGTTGAGCAAATTCGAAAAAATGATCTCTCTATCCCCACTCTTTTTATTAGTGGATACGAAGATTTTAGCTATGCAAAAAAAGCTATAGATTTACAAGCCGTAAATTATTTGTTAAAACCTATTAATCCCAAAGAATTTCATGACCAACTTGATAAGTTGGAACAACTTATTATAAAAAATAAATTTATAGAAAAAACTCATTTATACATGGAAAAACAAGACGTTTTGATTAAAATACTTAAGGGAACCCCCATGAATAAATTATCAGAAATACAGCAAAAACTGACTTTACCCCTTCTAACTAAGATAACGTATTTATTAGTTATTGATTTTAATGAGCCCAAAACTGAAAGATTAGAACACTTTCTAAGACTTCATACAAACAATTCAATTACTTTTGTAAGAACAAGTCTCTCGCAAGTAGTTTGTTTCTTACAAGTAAAAGATCGTAAGTCAGCATTAGAAAAAAAAGAATTGATTTATAATCAAATCCAATCTGAAATTCAATCTGAGGTAACAATTGAACTTTCTGAACAAATTGAAAATCAAGAGAATATCTATACTGCTTATCAACAGCTGATTGAAAAGCTAAATCAAAAATTTTATCAGAAAGAGGCAAATCCTCTGTTGCTTTTAGAGCTTCCTACTCATAATAGAGAAACTGAACAACAATTAATTAATCAATTGAAAGAAACCATTTACCATCAAGACCTGAAACGATTAAAACATATTCTTTATTCTCTATTTAATCAATTTGATAGCGCTTCAATTGAATCTCCAAGTATAGTTCGTTTTTTCTTTGGAAACCTTTACCGCATTTTAGTAGAAGTTTCTGAAATAAATCCAGCAGAACTTAGAAGTGATATTAAAGTTATTTTAGAATCACAAGAATTCAAACAAATTCCTATTTCTTTTGAGCATCTATTATCTCAAATTAATCTACGCTTTATTAACTTGAATGACACAACCAACTATTATATTAGAGAAACCAAAAATTATATGATGAACCACTATCAAGAAGAATTAAGTCTAGATACTCTAGCAAAGAACGTTCATCTTGCTCCAAAATATTTAAGTAAACTATTTAAAAGCGAAGAGAACGTTGGTATTAATCAATTCCTTAACGAAATTCGTATAGAAAAAGCCAAAGAATTATTACTTTCTTTCAACTATAGAGTGAGTGACATAGGCCGGTTAATAGGTTTCAATAGTCAGTCTTATTTTATAAAAAGTTTTCAGAAATATACTGGAATGACTCCCGATCGTTTCCGTAAAACAAAGGGGGGCCTTGATGAGTTTGAATAAAATCAAATTAATTTTTCAGCGATTTTCTTTCCAAAAAAAAATTGTTGCTATCTCCTTTATATCAGGCATTTTTCCTATAGTTATTTTAACAATTTTTAGTATCGCTATTATACAACATTTTATATTATCTCAAGAAAAATCAAATAATGAAGATAATTTGACCTCTGTCTACCAGCAAATTGACCTACGTTTAAAAACTTATGAAGACGCACTTTCATTTTTATCGAGTTCAAGATTTTTGATTGATGGACTCTCTATCGAATCACCTAGTAACTTTGAACAATATGATTTGTATATGAACACACTAGTTCCTTTATTTAGTAGTATCCATTCACAACAAGACATGCTATCTAATATTACTTTATACACAACTATTGATTTATTTGATCATGGAAACTATGTTAAAAAAATTGCTACTGATGACATTACAACTAATTTCAAACTAAACAATACAACAAAAGTTTCTTATTTTTTTGATACAAAAAGTAAAAAAATATTTTTATACAGTCAAATTTTTTCTAATATTAGAGAAGATATTAATATTGTAGTTTTTGAAATAGCACCTGAAGTGATATTTCAAAATTTAGATACCATTTCTAATGATCCTTATGCCTTAACTATACAAACCGATAAAGAAGAAACACTGTTCCACTTTTCTAATCAACCTAAACAAAGTCAGTTAAGTTTTATTCATCGTCTACTGCAACCTTTTGCTCAATCCAGCTCAGAGGGTACAAAAACTTTTGCAAACTCATGGAGTTTAACTTTTTCCAGACCTTTCTATTCTATCTATACAGGGGTTCTTATACTGATTTTCGTTGCATTTCTAATTTTTGTTTTTGTTTTATTAATGTTAACTTTATCCATTTGGGGGTTATCCAAAACAGTCGTATTACCTATCCAACAACTTACAGAAACTATGAAGGGTTCACCAGAAAACACTTTAAAACTAAAACCCACATACCAGCTAGATGATGAAATCGGCTATTTATACCGTAGTTTTTATCAAATGATTCAACAAATCCAAAATCTGATTGACCAAGTTTACAAATCAGAAATTAATCAGAAAAAGCATGAATTACGCGCTCTGCAGGCACAGATTAATCCTCATTTCTTTTATAATTCTCTTTCATTGATCAGTAATAAAGCTATCATGATTGGAAACGAAGAAATTAGCGAAATGACGCAGCTTCTTTCTCGGTTCTATCGTCTTAGTTTGAATAATGGTAAAAATACTTTGTCTATAGAAAAAGAATTAGACTTAACCATTACTTATGCAAAAATTCAATTAAAGATGCATAATAATTCTTTTGATTTAATAACCGATGTGCATCATGATATTAAAGAATATGAAATTATTACGCTCTTAATTCAACCTTTTGTAGAAAATGCTATTTTTCACGGTATTGATCATATAGAAGAAAATCGTAGAGGAATATTGACTATTCGTGGAAGTCTCGTCGATGATTTTATTCAGTTTGAAATAACGGATAATGGAGCAGGCATGACTTCTGATCAAGTAAGTAATATATTAAAACACCATAGTAAGCATTATGGAATTCAAAACGTTCAGCAAAGGATTTCATTGTTTTATGATATTAATAATGCCATTTCATACAAATCTGAACTAAATGTTGGAACAACCGTTCTCATCAAGTTACCTAAAGAACGTTCAATCAACGAGTAGAAGAATGAGCTTAACATATCGTTACAAATTTCTGAATTTTTATTTCAAAAAATATTAATTAAAAAACAGACGATTTGTAACCTGAAGTGGTGGAAATCGTCTATTCTGGTTAGGCTCGTTAATTAAATTTACGTGCTAATTTTTTCTTAAAAAAAGTAATCTAATAAATAAAAAAAAGAACGTTAGTTCGTTGGGAGCTTGCGTTTAATTTTGAAACCTGGTATTATAAATTTAATGGAGGGAACCCCTTATGACTTTTAAAGTAGTAGAAACATTTAGCGGTATTGGTGCTCAAGCTAAAGCGTTAAGCAACATAGCAAAACAGAATCCAAATTTTAAATACAGCATTGAAGCAACTGTAGAATGGGAAATCGGGGCAATATTTGCATACGACATCATTCATAATGGCAAACAAAACTTAGAAGCTTATAATCACTTTACAAAACAAGAATTAATAGGACGCTTATCTAGATATAATTTAAGCTCCGACGGGAAGCAAGCATTGAAGCCAAGCGCCCTGAAGTATATGCCATTAGAACAATTGAAAGCTATATGTCACAGTATTGACCGTAATAACAATTTAGTAGATATTTCTTCAGTCACTGCGGAGGACCTTCCAAATGATATTGATTTGTTGACTTACTCTTTTCCTTGTCAAGACTTAAGTATATCTAGTTACTGGCATAAAAACTTTAGCGGTATTTCTAAGGATGTTCAGAATCGTTCTGGTTTATTATGGGAGATAGAGCGTATCTTGAATGAATACGAATCCATTGGAAAAAAAATGCCTCGTTTCTTGCTAATGGAAAATGTAACTGCAATACATGGACCTATGCATGAAAAAAACTTTGAGTTGTGGCAAGCTGAATTGGAAAGATTGGGTTATATAAATAAATATTTTGACTTAAATGCTTCTAATTTTGGTATTCCTCAGACTAGACTAAGAACATTTATGATAAGTGTTTTTGCTGCTGACTTAAGTCAGCAAAAACAAGAATCTATATCTCATTACTTAAACAACTCTTCTTTAAATAAAGTCAACAGAACTCGCAGTATTGATGAATACCTACGCTTAGATTATTCAATAGAACAATACCGTCAAGAAGCTATTGAGAGTACTCCTAACAAAACACCATCTAGAGATAGAATTGAACTTGGATCTGTCAAATTGGCTAAAGGAAAAAGTACATTAGGAAATATAGCTCGTACAATAACAACTAAACAAGATCGGTTCCCAAATGCTGGAATAATTATTCATAAACGCCATGATTTTGGCGAAAAAAAAGCGACTTACCGTAACTTAACCCCTAGAGAAACGTTTCTATTAATGGGTTTTGATGAATCAGATTTTCAAAACTTAATTGATAATAATATTGATGCATCCAAGTCAAGAAAGTTTCTTAGTTCAGCAAAATTGCTTAAATTGTCCGGTAACAGTATCGTTGTCGATATTTTAGAAGAAATATTTTTTGAATTGCTGGATATAAACAATAAAATAATTAATACTAGTCCTAAAGTTAATCTTCTTGAATCTCATATTGGATAAATATTTCAAATCAAAAACCGCAATTAGGATTACTAATTGCGGTTTTTGATTTGAAATATAAAAAATCTAAAAATTATTTTTATTCAAAGTATCATCTTATGCATTATCACATACTACTACTAGTCTATCTAACATCAAAAAGATAAACCTTTCAATCTTTGTATCCTTTTGATATTAATGAATTGTAAACTTTTACTATAGAAGCAAATTGACGTTCGCTTGGAATTTTACCTTGAGTGTGAATTTTATAAGCGCTATTTAAAAGATCTTCTTCTTTAGGAGTAATATACAAATATTTTTTGCCCCAATTTTTTAAGCTTATCCAAAACTCTGCTTCTTTATCTGTAACAAATTTCATAGAATCCACAGTTGCTTCATTAATAGCTGAAGAAGCCGACTTCTTTTCTTTTATTATAGGGACCAATGTATCTTGAAATTCCGGGATAATAGTCCATTCTCTTTTTTGGGCATTCTGCCAACACTTTTCTTTTTTTGCCCATTCAGTAACATTAAGCGTTTCACGAGGGCCTGTCAAAAAATCATATACTTCTTTAGCAGTAACAGCAATTTGTTTGCTAAGTTGAACATACATGTGCTGAGTATTCCAAATCTTATTCATGTCAATGTCCATTTTATTTTTACTTGCATACTGTGAAAGTATTGCTATACTATACGCAACAATATTGCGTCGATAAGATTTAATCTCTTTATACCAATCTAAACCAGAAATTAACTTCTCTGTTTCTTTAAATATTATAGCTTTAGCGACCAACTCTTTAAAATACTTTTCATTGACCAACGAAGAGTTTTCTGCCCAAAACCCACTTTCTCCGTCGTTACCCTGAACTATCGAAGAAAACTTCTTCATTACCGCTTGAGCACCTTTACTAGCTTCATGGGGAAATCCAGCATAAGTCATTATGTAAGTTGCTAAATCAGTTTTTTTAACAACTTGATTTTTTGGATTTTTTTCTTGAAATGCAACTGATTGGGTTCTTGTCATTTTCATTTGGGCAACCGTATACTGACCGCGCGCTCGTTCATAGAACCAAGCTGTTTGATACTGTTTGCCATCAACTGCAGGAGCTAATATTTTTTTAGATAAATCTTCAATTTTTATATGGAAAGGATGATTTGAAAAGAAATCAGCCTCGTCTACTTTATTTTGAGAATTCGAAGCTCGCGAAATTTCAGGAACTAAAGTGAGTGAGAGATCATGATTAGCCAGTACAGAAAGTTTCATCATTACTTGGACTTTTGATAAATCTGCTTTATCTTTTGTAATTGCATTTGCTAAAGATGCCGTCGTTTGTCCTCCATTTACAATCTGCAAATCATTTATTCCTGTTATGAATAAACCTTCTTCAGCAAGTTCAACTTTTATATCACTGCTCGTAACCGTTATCCCATTATTTAACACGAAGAATTTTTCAGGTTCGCCTAAAATAGTTTTTCTTATAGCTTTATTAACTTTTCCTCGGATACTTAAAAAAGCACGGACATTTCCTTCTAAAACTTGAGTACCATATTTTAAATAAATATCAGCTAAAAGATTTCCTGGAATCGAGGCTAAGTAACTTTCAAATTCTCCTTCTTTTGCAGTACATTTGATAGCGTTTATACCTTTGTAGCCGAAATCTTCCAGATTAATATTTACTGGCTCTTTTTCAAACCCTGCTTTTGCCATATCATATAGTTTACTTGCGTCGTAGACTGAAAATTCAACAGGTATTTCATAAATTTCATTTCTTTTTTCATTTTTAAATCGCTTGCTCAACATTTTATTAGTAAGTATAAATATACGTATCCGCTTTAAATCATAGTCATGTTGCGGATTAGTACGATTATTATAAAGCTGATAAATCTGACTCGCAGCTTCGTAACCAAAACTGCTTTCTTCCCACTCTAAAAACTTGTTTTCGATCGCACAATAAACTAGTTCTTCTGCCTTCTTAATTAAGTTGTCAAGTAATGTATTTGTTAGATTGGATTGGAATTCATCCAAATCATCTACTACAAATACGTTGTACGTTCCATCGGCATCTTCGTAACTCCAACCATTAATCTCAATTTTACGATTTTTTCGACCGGTCTTTGTAAAGTATGCCGCTTTATAATCCGTTATTGTTTCATTTTCAATCAGCTTATCCGCTACATTAGTCAAAAATGATTCCTCAATACTTATATGCAAAGTATCAGCATCAACCTGTACATCATTTGTAAAAGATTCAATATATTCTGTTAGTTCCATAGAAATTTCATCACCTCCTTATTAATTAAAATCAACAAGATAATCTTGAATCTCTGTTAAAATCAGCTCATAGTTTACCGCTCCCACAGAAACAGGGAGCTCTTCTCTATTTAGCTTTGGAAAGTCAGTATTTACAAGGTAATTGCTGACTTTATGTATTAGATAACGATGCAGATTACCTTCATGATTTGGATCAGAAAAAACATCTAAACTTATGCCTAAGTCATTAATTTTATTAAAAAAACTTAATACAGTATCTTCAGAATCTATTATATTTTTTATTTTATTTAAAAGATCAAAAAGCCTTACACCATTTGGATTTCCAATTCCTGCTTTTTCTATTTCCGTAATCAATAGTACTCCTTCAGTATCTGCTTGAAGTTGTTCTATGGAAGATATTTTTACAGATAACTTCCCGATATTAATAGTTTTTGCTTCGTACCACATCCCATCACTATAAGAAAAATCTTTATGGTTTTTTTCAGTGCCTACCCATCCTCGAATAGCTTCTTGAACACCATATTTAGGGATCATGAATTGATCTAAAATATTTAATTCTCCTACTAGTCCTTTAACTAACATTTCTGATATTTTGTTAGCTTCGACTTTAAACATTCTTTGCCAGTAAACGTAACGGTTATAAATTTCATTAATCGTGATACTGGGATTTTTTTCAATTACACTTTCTAAATCTATTGCGAACGAAATAAAAATTGATAAAAGACTATCATCACTTAAAGAAAACAACACAGCCATTTTATTATCGGGTATTTTATATTTGCTTACCTGAATCAACTCAGTACTTTTAATTTCTATATCTATCTCTTTTGATTCAATAGAAATTGCATAGCTTCCGCGATCTACACCTGCCGCAATAGAAATATTATCACCTCTTTTTTGAGGAATAAAATTATTACTCGTGTCATTAGCTGTTTCCATTAGTATAGAAAAAGTATTAGAATATTCTCCAAATCTTTTCTCGTTTATCATCTTTCAGAAACCTCCACATCCTCTAGATCCTTATATACAGTATTAACAACATACCTAACATAGCTGCTTTTTTTACGATCTAATTCTGGAATTTCAACAGAAATCATGGGAATATAGTTCTCACTTAACTTCTCCCCTTTTTCATTTCTAGGAGTAACAGAATACACAAGAATTGTTGGTTTATGGCAAAATTCAGCTTCAAGGTATTTCTTTTGAGAAATAGTCCCTTCATTGTATTTATCTTTTATTTTCTTCCACTTCTCTTTACTTAAACCATAACGACCATCTGTTGGAGAACCTAATCGAGAATTTGAATTCTTGTAAACTCCTTTTTGTTTTTTAAATTCTAATACAGTTCTTAACGATACTTTGCCACGTACCCCATGACCATAATCAAAGTCACCATCTTCTCCTGATCCTGTTGGAAAGATAACGTCCCATTGATTAAGACTTTCAGCATTATTCTCATTTAACCATTTAATTATTAGATCACTATCAAATTTAGACCCTGGAGCAGGAGCATAGTCTTTTAAAAACTGTATAATGTGAGCTTTGTCGACATCACGTAACCCATATATTTGGTTACGTCCATTAGGATCAAAAGAGTTTGCAACTTTCTTCTCATGTTTATCAATGAGATTTTTTATTATGTCAGTATTTTTTTTATTAACGACTCTATCATCAACATTGATTGCTGTAGTTTCGATAATATCTTTACTAAAATTCACTCGAGCTGTTAATTTTTCCCCATATTGCATTTTATTTCTAGCCGTAATTATTAAACCGGTCTGTCCGCTTCTAACTCTTATCCCAAACTCCCTTGGTGTTAAACCTCTTTTTGAATTTATTTCTAAATCCTCTTTCAACTCTTTTGTAGCCATAGCAATAAATTGGAAATCACTAATTACATTTTTAGTCATATAAATCCGACATAAGTCTGAATAATTTGGTCTATAACCAAACCATCTTCCCATTTGCAACAAAGAATCATACATTACTGAGTTCCTGTAATAATAACTTATCATTAAACCTTCTAGAGTTAGTCCGCGAGACAATGAGAAGCCGCCAATAACAATCACGCGTTCACCTTCTTTTTCATTCAACAAGTAATCCAATTCTTTATTTTCGCTATTCACAATTTTAACTTCTATACGATAAATCGAGTCATTCATTTTTTTTAATAAATCATCAAATTGATAATTTTCTGCCAAATCAGTATAGTGTATATCAAATGTTTTTCTTATACTGTCGATCGTTGGAACTTCTAATGCCTCTTCTAATGGTAATTTACTATATATTCGAATATCTTTTTTAACTCTTGTAATGTAATCAAGAACTACATCTTTAACCTTTACATGTATATCTTTTAAACGACTAATATTCATTAACATTGATCTATGTGCGTTTGTGTCTCCTCGATCATCTCTTATAGTATTTGCCAAGAAGAAAAGATTGATAGCATCTATCATACTTGGTGCTAATGTAGAAAAATTATGGTTGCTTTTATGCTTCAATGGCAAGTAAGTTTCAACTTCATCTGATTGTATCTCAATAAGCATTTTCTTATGCTCAGCTTCTTCATTAAAAACACTCTGGACTCCGATGTATTCATCAGACTCACCAAGTACGTAAATATAATCGCGAGGAAATAAATCTTGCCCATACATTTCAATATCATTTTCAGGATTTATAAATATATTTGCATATGGTGTAGCTGTAAATCCAATATAGCTGCTTTTTGTAAATAACTTTAAGATTTGTCGAATTTTAGAATTAATTGCAGTCGGCTGTTCTGCATCTTCTTTACTAACATCTACTGATGCAAAATCCGCTTCATCATCAATCAGCAATAAGGAGGAATCAATGTGATCATGATTTTGTATGCGGCTGTTACCATCAAGCCAACTATATATATTTTTAAGTGAAGTTGCATTTTTCTTTGTTACAATAATAATGGGTACGTTTGTACTCTCAATAGATTGTTGAACATTTTCTCCGATTATTTTTCTAAAGTCATTTTGCCGTGTTGTTAGATAAACTGGGTGTTTATTTGCAAATGTATTATAATCCACATTATTTATTATACCTACACCTTTATCTAGATTTGCTATTCCCAAGCCCTCTTCAATACGGATTTGTGTCTGTTCTCTTAATGTATTAGTAGTACCAGTTAAAACAATAATCAATTTATATTTAGTATCTGCTGCTAAATTCATCAAACCTACATAATTTGCCGTTTTACCAGATTGGACGTCGCCAACAACCAAGCCTTTTCGTATAAAATTATGTCCATTAGGATCTCCTAATAAATCTGTAATTTTGAACAAACTTTCTTGCATTCCTGCAACAACCTTAGGTTCAAAATGCTTCTGGTTTTGCAGATAATCAATATATCTATCCCAACGCGTAACTCCTAAATCTTTATAATATTGTTGAAACCAAGGAGTGTGTTTTTCATCACTTTCTACAACATAACTTTTTTGATAGGATACTCTGATAGATTGTATTGCAGATTCTACGGTATATTGAAATTCTTGCTCACCTATATGATCAAGCAACGGTGTACCTCTCAACGTCTCGGCCTGTTCCCTTATATCTGGTTCAGTTGCACCATTATTTACTTGACTCATCAACGCTGCTTTAAAATCAAACATTATTTCCACCCATTTCTTTATTTATAAATTCTATTGCTGCTTGACTTGAACTATATGGTTCTTCAGACAAAATAGACTTTAACCAAGAATTAATGTCAAAAACTTGTGAAGTCTGCAATATTTTTATAGTCTCCTGTAGTTGTTCAATAATTTGTTGACTATTATCGTTATAACTTTCATTTCCCTCACTAATTTGAGAGTATATAGCTTGAAATGGAACATTAACTGCCATTGCCTTTTCAAAAGTGAAAAATACATTTTTCTGCTCTTCATCCAAAAGCGACAGGAAATGTTGATACAATTTATTTTCTGGATTTATTTCCAGATGGAATTTTTGGTCTCTATCAGTATATAAGTCCCAAATAGGTTTATCCTTTTTCAATTCTTTTTTGCCTCGATATGTATTAACATTTTTTGAAACAATTTCCCCATCATTAATAGCAGAAAATAGATTCTTCTTAATTATACTTGGAACTTTAGCCCGACTTTTTTTCACATCTATTTCCCATAAATAGTCGAGACTATTAGGAATATCTACTCTGATTCGAAGATTTTTACCAAGTTCTGTTTTTCTTGTCAAACCTAGATAATCTCCCCAAACTATCAACCTTTTATTTCTATATAGATAAAATCCCTGCCCATTATATTGTTCATCAGACTTCCCTGCTTTTCTTTTATCATTTGCAGATAAATTTGAATAGTGCGGCAAAACGTAGGGCTGCACAAAGATTATTTCATCATCAATTACAACTTTCTTATTTTTTAATTCTTGTGTCCCATTATGATCAACTAAATATGGATCTTTTGCTACTACAGGTTCAAAATTTACAGTTATATTTAGACCACTAGCAATAAAACGATGAAAAATCAAAGCAATATGTTCTACAGCTATATTCATTAAATCAATCAGTTCAGATGTTAAATTAGATGTTGAATTCGCAATTCGATCAAAGATTTCCCATTGAATAATAGTTCCAGATTCTTTACTTTTTAATTCTGCTAAATTAGGAATATTTTCTAATGTACCAGTTGATAATTTTATCACGTTGAACTTATCTGTTTGATGAACTAAATCAAGATCCCATCTATACCCGATAATTTTTTCATTTTTCTTTGAAATAACCGTTAATACTTTACATTGAGAAAAGCTTGCTGATTTTAATCCTAAGCCAAAACGGCCTAAATCATTGCTTTTTCGCTTATTTATCGGATTTTTACTCCCTAACCGCATTGCTTCAATTAGTTCGTAGTCATCCATCCCTCTGCCGTCATCAATAACTTGGAGGTAAGGCTCTCCGGATTGCTCTCTTTGATAAATGTTAATGCTTTTTGCGCCAGCACTTATTGAATTGTCAATAATATCAGCAATAGCTGTTTCAAATGAGTATCCTATTGAGCGCATGCTTTCAATTAAACTAGCAGCATTTGGCAATATAGTTACTAAATTTTCAGTCATATTTGATCTCCTCATAAATTGGTTTATACTTCAAAAAAAAAACAATATAGAGTTTATATATCAGTTTTTAATTTAACAGCATCTTTAATTTTTTCTACGCATTGATCGACATCTTTAAAGACTTCATGCTTTTCCCATAATCTGATCACAGTCCATCCTTGCTCTAACAATTTTTGATTTACAATATTATCTCTCTCTATGTTTTTTTCAATTTTTGGTATCCAATATTCTCTATTAGTTTTAATTCTTGTTCTTTTTTGATTTTCCCAATCATATCCATGCCAAAACTCTCCATCAACAAAGACCGCAATTTTGTACTTTGTGATTGCAATATCTGGTTTCCCTGGTAATTTTTTATAATTTTTATAATAACGTATACCTTCGTGCCATAACCTTTTTGCAAGGAGTTCTTCAGCTTTACCGCCAGTTGATTTTATCTTCGACATCATTTTTGATCTATACTCTTTGGATTCCATATCTTTCTCCCCCAAATAAACTGATTTTTTAGATATGATAATGGCAGAGATAATGACTGTAATACCACTGTTTATCTTTATTAGGAGTATTATGCACATATTTTTTTGAGAAAATAGCCTTTTCATTTATTAATATCAATTTTACTAGCATTATCATAATTAAACAACATCTGGGAGTAGAACTCTTAATAACAGTGGATAACTTTGAACTTTTTTCAACAATCCTGATGTTTAGAAAACTATATCTTATATCTAAAAAACCGATAAAGAAGTTTTAGTAAAAAATTTTTTTGTGATCCTAACAAAAACGTTTGTAAAGTAACATAAAATTTACGATTAATACCTAGCAATAATATGGCGTTCACTTTATAAATAAGATTAGTCATTAACCCGAATTATCTAACAAAAAAAACAGACTAAAACTGTTCTCTTTTTACGCTAGCTATATCTTGCAGGCATTTCTACATCCCGTAAAATGCTGCTTCACTAGATTCGTTGATAATGCCTATACCTGCCATGTGTCCTTGACTGGCAGAAGCGATCAGTTGAGAAGGACCAGTTATTTCTCCTGCAGCGTAAACGCCTTTTACATTCGTTCGACCCAAAGAATCTGTAATAACGAATCCTGCTTCACCTAGTTCAATATCTAATGAGTCAATAAATGAAAAGTGTTTATCTAATAGTGTCGTACAGAAACCACCGGATCTTTCAATTTTTTCTCCGCTTTCGAAAACAATTCCTTGAAGCTCTCCATCTGTGCCCTCTAGTTCAACAATTCGTTCTTCTATCAAGCGAATCTGATTTTTTTCTAGCAGTTTTTTCTGATCAGCGTCAAATATTTCATTTCCGTTAGTGGCTATAATCAAGTCATCCGTCCAATTTTTCAATAACTTGGCAGAGTGCAACCCTACACTCAATTCTGTGATTAATATCAATGGTTTATCCTTCATTTCCCAACCATCACAAAAAGGGCAAGAAAAAATGCTTGTTCCATAATAGTCTTCAATCCCTTGAACATCTGGAACCTTTTCTTTCAATCCTGCAGCTAAGACGACATTTTTAGTAGTGATGTTTTCGCCTGACTCGACAGTTATTTCAAAAGAACCTTCCTCTGCTTTTTCAATTGATAAGACTTTATCTGTCTTAATAGAAATGGTAGGGTATTTGAGCAAATCTTTTCTGCCTTTATCTCTGAAATCTTCAGGTTTGATGCCATCTTGTGTCAAGAATGCATGAGAAGCATTCGTTACAGCATTCCTTGGCTTTTCTTCATCAATTAGCAGGACTTGCTTATTGCCTCTTCCTACCACTAAAGCAGCGCTCATACCTGCTGGACCGCCACCAATCACTACAACATCCATCATCTTGTTCCCTCCTATGACCTCTATTGAAACTTATCATATTTATCATTAAAGCAAAAAAGTCAGCTGGATACTATTCTTGAGTTTGCTTCACGATTCAAGCAAACCTTTTTTACAGAAATGCACACAGACGGCTATTGTCCACCACCAGTTGCCTCTAAAAGAGAAATCTGATGAAGTATACGAGGAAACCAAGGAATTGCTTACTAAGACAAGTATGTGGTCACTAACAACCACATCAAATATGCCGATGATACAGGCTTCACTGCTGACGGGACCTTTATCGATGGAGTCCTTACCAAGCAAGTATGCAATGTATTCAGAAGAAGGAGATCTAGACGAGATTTTAGAAAACTAATTCTCTGCAAAAAAAAGAATAGCCAGTAGCTGTTCTTTTTTTGCCTAAATTATTTGTTAAAGATCTTCGGACCTTTACGCATGTTTTTCATATCGTTTTTTGGATCGGTCGTTTGTTTAGATTTCCCGCCGCCTGCTTGTTTCTTTTTGATCAACTCTAACATTTTTTCTTTTGAATTCATTTTCCCACCACCTCATTGGTGTAACACTAAATACTCTCAGTGAGATAAGAGGAGCGGCAACTACATGAATGGAGATTTTTGAAAATGACTAACTCATTCTAAAAATTGTACTATTCTACATTCAACATGATTTCCCATATCCTTTGCCCAACTTCACAATATCCGGTTTACATTCTTCCCTAAATCATACAGGATAAACCGCGATGTGACAACATATTTTCATTTACAGAACAGATAAATTGTCTAAGAAATGTCAGTAATGTCGCTCAAAAACAGCATACACTTTTTATATTTCAAATGTAATCCCTGTAACTGCCATTAAGGATATTGGGAGTACATTCTGTTATAGTAAGGAAAAGAGCCACTAGTTTTTTATTGTTTACTAACTGTTGGTTTGGTACATTTTCTCACTATACGGAGTGTTGTTATGTTTACATTAGGCAGAAAAATCGATTTGCGTTATAAACCTAATCTCATAATCGTACTCGCTGCATTGGTAGTAGTTGCGGCAGGGTGGCTAATGTTTGGGGAGTTCTCCTTAGGAATCTCACTAGGCGGAGGATTCTTTTTGACCTGGGTATTCTCTAGAGAATTGGATCCGGCACATGACTATTCCGCCTACTTAGCGGCTGTTTTGTCTCTTTCGATGCTAGTTGATTTTGAAAGCATCGGCTTCCTTAATGCCTTGTGGCTGGTGCTTCACATGAGAGCAGTAAATGGCATCACAGGCAAAAGTCTGACACTTTTTGATGTTCTCGCCTTATTGGGTCTCACTGTTTTTCTCTCTTTAAATGATGAGAACAGTATCTATTTACTTCTCTTTGTTTTAGCTATGATTTTTATCCGACAAACGAGAGCAAAAACGAAAATGCCAGCGATAGCTGGTTTCCTTGCTCTCATATTGTTTACCATCCAAAGTACTTTGATGGACGCTTTATCTCTAAATCAAATAGACTACTCTAACCTTTTTAACTTGCTCATGATAGTAGTGCCTTGTTTGTCTTTGATTCCATTTTGGTTTTTATCCCGCATCAAAAGTGAAGATGATAAAGGGAATCGTGTCGCTCGATCTAAAGTGTTTGCCAGCCAACTGTTGTACATTGTAGCGGTGCTGCTTTTCTTTTTCTTCAGCGACATCTCTTTTAGCGATCAGATGATTTATTTGTCTGCTAATATCGGAGTCGTCCTTCATTTTCTTATCCTTAAGTCTAAAATTAAATAACGTTAAACCAGCGCCCATGCGATTAATCAGACGCATGGGTGCTGGTTTCTTAAGTTAATGAAATTATTTGATAACCAGTCCCGTTAGAAATCTAAATCATCATCTTCCTGTTTAGGTTCTTTTTTAAACAGCAACGATACTAAACTGCCTATCAAAAGGACCACTATCGCTGCAAAAATAAACTTCGCTAAGAAGAAAACCATGTTATCACCTACTCGTTAGTATCTACAATGGCTTGACCAGTTTGTACTTTAACCCAGCCATGTTCCAAGCGAGCTTCTACTTCTTTTAATTTGATCAATTCTTCAGAAATGGATTCTGATAATTTTTTATTGGCTTCCGCCTCGGCTTCTGCAGCTTTTGTTTTGGCTGTATCAGCTTCTAAGAGAGCTTTTTCTTTTTCTTGACCCGCTTTGATGATCTCATCAATTGATTTTTGTATTTCCGCATCAACATCCGAAACTCCAAAAACCACGTCTTCTACTAAGAATCCTTTAGGCTCAACTGCTTTAGTGGTTCTTCGTCAAATAGGGTTGATGAGAAAATTTTACACAGACTAGGCAACTTGCTTAGTCTGTTTTTCTTTCTCCGGTAAATATAAGCGCGTCATTAATAAAATCCGATTACGGAAGTTGTGTAATTTCGGTAACCGAACGCCGTTCGTTTTAGGTCTTTAATTTTATTATTGATTCCTTCAATAGGACCATTTGTTAAATGGGGGTATTGAAACGTATTCTGGACAAGTCTGAGGTATTTTCTCAACGTTCTGAGTACCCGTTGCAATCCTCTTGAAATGGGTTTGATTTTTGCTTGGTTGAGAACATATGTAAAGAGTTCCCTCTGATTATTTGTTAAAGCGTAACGCAAATTTTGAACGACAGTATATGTTTCTTTTAAAGTTTCATTTAACG
Source organism: Desemzia sp. FAM 23990 (assembly GCF_045528485.1). Classification (NCBI taxonomy): domain Bacteria; kingdom Bacillati; phylum Bacillota; class Bacilli; order Lactobacillales; family Carnobacteriaceae; genus Desemzia; species Desemzia sp. FAM 23990. The sequence goes on along the minus strand of NZ_JBGQQW010000013.1, from coordinate 11,018 downwards.
ACATTAAGTAATCCACAATAGATTGCGTATTGGTTAAGTAATCGAAAAGTTTAAACTTAGCATACTTGGAAGAAGTTAACAGGGTTTCAGATTTTAAAGGCAGTTTCCAGTATCTTTTATATTTATTATAAAGACGGCCGTCTTTATAGCGGTATTCATTCATGGGGGTTACTCTGCATTTATTTAGCTTTCTGTTTAAAGCCTGAACGATAAGAAAGCGATCAAAAATAGTCGCTGCATTGGGAAAGAGAGCAGGAATTAATTGGATGTAAGGTTCGTACATATCAATTGTTACCGTCTTTACCTTTTTTCGGACAGGTAATGAGAACCGTTGGAAATAACGCAATAACTCACCTTTTTGTCTATTCGCTACAACATCTACAACCCTATGGGTCAGCGCATCACAATAAATAAAACTCATCGAAAATTTAACCGAGTTGACACTTTTAAATTCATCAAAATTGAGGTGATCCGGCAAAGAAGAAACCGGTCGAATTTTTAGTTTTTCAGCCGTTTGAGTGATGACGCGATGCACCGTATTCCAAGATACCGAATGTTCTTCAGCAATCATTTTCACAGATTTTATTTTCGTTGCTTGATCGGCGATGTGTTGCTTGACACGAGTAGAGACAAAGCAGTCTTGATCGACAATAGCTGTTTGAGCAGTATAAGCAGAGAGGCATTTTTTACAGAAGAAACGTTGTTTCTTTAACATTAAGTAGGCCGGTAGGCCAGACACATGCATTAACGTTAGACGCGATGTTCTAGTGCCATTTTTTACAATAGAATAGTGCTCGTTTTTAGTCCCACATCCAGGATATCTTTCTGGGATATAGGATAACTGAGCATGATAAAACAACGAGCGTCGATCTTTATACATCTTTTCTTCAACGGTTTCTCCATCAAAATAAATATTTTTGTCTTTTAATTGCAGTGTATTTGCGATAAACTGTTGCATATGGACGTATCTCCTTTAATTTGGTTTGGCGATTAAATTATATCGGAGATACGTTCTTTTTTCATTACATACGAAAAAATACGGTTGGTGGAAAAATTATCCATCAACCGTATTTATTATAGAACCAAAAAAAATAAACTGTTATAACAAGGTTTTTGACTCATTTTTGAGAAACTATGAATTATTCAGGTTTAATTAAATTATAGGAGTCTGAGGTATACCAACCCGATTAACGTCATGAGTGGAAGCGTAATGAGAAAAACAACATCATACCACTTCACTTTAGTTTGAATGTAATGGGTCCGTTCTTCAGAAAAACCTTTTGCATGCATTGCCATTGCTAATGCATCAGACCAACGTATAGACCGAATGAGGAGTCCAATCATGGGTCTATAATCAAATTTCCTCAATTTAATTTGTCTAACTTGATAAGCTAGTTTTGCTTGTGAATAATTTTCCCTCATTGAAGGGATTAGATAAACAGATGCCAAAACACCATAAGATAGACTGTTCGATAACTTTCCTTGCTGAACCATACTAGCAATTAACTCATTTGGATAGATAGTCAATGCTGTTAATAAACCAAGTACTGCGAAAGAAAAGATACGTGTCCCTAATCGTAGCCCATTTAAAAATGTAGCATCTTCCACAACAAAACGTGTTGACTGCGCGGATAGACTAATGTCAGTACCGCCAGTATGACTAAACTGCCATCCTGTAATGAAGAAAGCAAATGATAAGAAAAGAGCTGGAAGAATGATTTTTAATGCTTGTCTTAATTGAACTCTTTTACTCGTAAATAGAAGTAAGAGAACAATCACACTTATAAACGTATTGAGGCGCCAGTCTGGTGAGAACATTAAGAGTAAACTGGTGACTAAAACAGTGACTAGTTTTATAAATGGGTTAATGCGATCGATCATAGGTCACCTCAATTAACTCTTGATTTTCTAATAGATAACCACGGTCAGCATAGTGCTTTACTAAGTCATGATCGTGACTGGTGAAGATGATGGACGTTCCATCTTGCCTAAGTTCATTTAAATTATTCATTATTTCAAGTGCATTTTGTTTATCTTGACCATAGGTTGGTTCATCAACGAGTAGCAGTCTCTGCCCTTTAATTAACATACAAAGCACTGCCAATCGGCGTTGTTGACCCTGACTTAAAAGCCATGGTGAAGTAGAAGCATGATTTTCTAAGTTATGGCGTTTCAAGAGGTTAGTGATTAATTTTTTAGTTTCTTCTTCAGTCTTTTCAGGATAAACAGCTTGCACGCCAATATTCAATTCATCAAAACATGAAGTTGTTAAAAATTGAAGAGAAGGATCTTGAAAAACAAGTCCAATGTGAGAAAGCCACTCTTTCCTATTCTTAGAATTAAACTTTAAATCTTTCATATGCATAGTCCCGTCAAAAGGATATTCCCCCAGAATCGTCTGAAAAATAGTTGATTTACCGGACCCACTTTTTCCTTCTAACGCAATCAATTCTCCAGGATAAATGTGCATGTTGCCGTTTTTTAATAAAATACGGTCAGGATGCCACGTTTTTTTCAGCCATTTTGTTTTATATTCTCCTAGTTCAATCGTCATATTTTCGATTTGAAAAATCGGCTCCAAGTTATTTGATACTTCTGCTTGTTGCAGAGGTTTTTCTAGTTCTGACAATAACCCTTCTTGTTCAAGAAGGAGATGATTGTTAGTAGAAAGTGGATCAAGTGAGATGTTTGTCTCTAGAAGTTGCCCCACTCGACTTAATACCATCATTCGGTCAACAAATTTCCACCTATCAAGACGGTGATCGATGACTAGAATGATTTTATTTTGTTTTTTTAGTTCTAAAATTGTTTCTTGAAGTTCATTTGCTTTTTGATCATCCAAGTTAGAAAATGGTTCATCTAATATATAGACGAGTGGATCAATGATTTCCAAACATGAAAAGTTTGCTCGCTGTAATTCTCCGCCAGACATGACATCAAAAGAACGTTCAAGCAATTCGGTAACACCTGTTTTCTTTGCGTGTTCTTTAACCATTTCATCCATTAATGAAGGATCAAAACCTTTGTTCTCTAAGCAAAAAATTAATTCTTGATAGAGATTTTCCATAGCAAATGCTAGTCGGGCATTCTGAAATGATGCAGATATATACCTCATAGATTCCTGATTGTCCATAGATAATAGGTCTTGTCCAGAAACAGAAATTGTGCCGGATTTTAATGTGCCGCCACTTTCAGGATAATATCCTGTTAGAACACCTGCTAGTGTACTTTTTCCTGATCCGCTTGCACCCGCTAGAAGCACAATTTCTCCAGGATTGATTGAAAAACTTATATCCAAAAAGTGTACGCTATCTTCTAGATTGAATTCTAATTGCTCAACAACAAGTCCATGATTATTTCCCTTTTTCATGACTGACACCATAAGATTTCAATAGCCCCGTATTGTCCAAAGCAATACAAATTTTATGCGCAATAAACCCAGTAAAAATAAGTGAACTTACTAAACGAATAACAAAGATAGCGATAACGATAGAAATTTCAAGTGAAGCATAATCGTTTCTGAATGCAGTCCAGATAAAACTGAAAATGGTAGCCAAAACGGCACCTACCATTGAATTTCTCATATTATAGCGACGGTATTTCGTAAACATATAAGGCAATTCAACACCTAAACCTTGAATAAAGGCACTGACTATAACAATGGGACCAAAAACATTTCCCAAAACAACTTCTATAACAGCAGCAAATATTTCAGTAATAATACCCACGCTTGGCCGTCTAAGAACGTAAAGAGCAACAACAGGTGCCATAAACCATATCCCGTAAAAAGGTTCATATCCTAAAATACCAATACCTGCTGGAGTGAGAGCAGTTGTTAGAGCAGCTCCTAAATACAATGCAATTAAATAAACAATTCCAAATGCGACAGAGATTAATCCCATAAAAATAAAGTCTCTTAATTTCAATGGCTCTTTATTCATAATGATTCCCCCTCAGGTAAGTTACAGAGTAAAGAGGCTTCTATAATATAATGGCTAACATCTTTGCCTGTTCTTTCTGCGACATATTCTAAATAATCAAAGACATCATGTACTTCACCTTTTAAGTAAGTCGTGTAATGGCCACTTCCAGCATAAACACCTCGGTCAATCCCATTGTTAACCACTTCTTCAATAAGTGACATATAGTTATCAGTGCCCATTGGATACAGCGAAAATTTACCAACAACTGGGAAGGATCTTTTGCGGCTGTTGCGGTCATTGATACGTCTATCATCATAATCAAGTGTGTAGTCTGCATCGTGATCTCCCGGGCAACCTTTCGAGATAGTCATATGAAGACTCATATGTACATCATCATGATATGCTTGAGAAAATACCGCTCGAACGCCGTCAAATACAGCCGATTCTCTACCACGGTAAACCGTTGAAGTGGGATCAGTTTCACTCCACACCATAGAAGTGTCTACATTTTCAAGTGAAGAGAGGATAATGTCGACAAAGTTATCAGACATCGGGGCTAAGTTGAATCTAATTCCGGCAATTCCTTCTTTTGAACCAGGAACACCTACTGCGCAACTGCCGTATGAGACATATTCTTTTTTTGACAAAATAAAAACTCCTTTTCCAGTTAATAATCCAGAAAAAGAGTATAGTAAAAATTATAATCTTCCTACGCAACAATAAAGTTGATCAGGTTCACGAATCTGCTTCTAGCACTCTCAGCCTCCTTTAAAAGGCTCTCCGGATTAAATAACTATTTAATTTTGTTAATTCAGTATACTTGAAAAGAAAATCGATGGCAAGCTAAACATTTTTATTATTTTAGAATTTATCGTTCGAACGTGATAATGTCCTAAGTAGGTCGAAGCATAAAATGTCCCAAAATGATAAAATAAAATCATGAAAAGGATAATACTAACGATGAATAAAGATAAGAAATATAAAGTAATAAAAGCTGTGGCAGAAAAAAGAAAGGAAAAAAAGAGAGCTTGTGTTGTGAACCACAAGAATCCCTTTTCCCTTTTTGCAACAAGTCCTTAAAAATTCAAATCATCATCTTCCTGTTTAGGATCTTTTTTAAACAGCAAAGACAATAAGTTTCCTATTAAAATGACCACTATCGCTGCAAAAATAAGTTTACCTAAGAAGAAAATCATTTTTATCACCTACTCGTTAGTATCAACAATTGCCTGACCCGTTTGTACTTCAACCCAACCATGTTCTAAACGTGCTTCTACTTCTTTTAACTTGATCAATTCTTCAGAAATGGATTCAGATAATTTTTTATTGGCTTCCGCCTCTGCTTCTGCTGCTTTTACTTTTTGGTAAGCTAAACTGTCTGCTTTTGTTTTGGCTGTATCGGCTTCCAAGAGAGCTTTTTCTTTTTCTTGACCCGCTTTGATGATCTCATCAATGGATTTTTGCGTTTCCGCATCAACATCTGGAACTCCAAAAGCAACGTCTTCTACCAAGAATCCTTTAGGTTCAACTGCTTTAGTGAAATCTTCTAAAATCGATTGCTGAACTTCTGTTGATTTTGATCCCGTTACATCCAACAAGCTATATCTAGCAACGACACTACGCGATGATTTCAGCAATTGTGCCTTCAACCAGTTTGCTTCAATATCTTCTACGCTGATGCTCCCAAATTCTTTAAACACATCAGAAACTTTTTTTGAATCTACTTTATAAGCATATGTAATCGATACATGGGTAGCTTTTCCATCTTCCGTAGCCAAATTCAACTTCTCTGCTTTAACCGTCTGTAAGCGAATAGGATACTGAGTTACTTTATCCAATCCGACAAATTTAACCCCTTGGCTTAGCGTTTGATCTCTCACTCCGCCGTTCATTGAATAACGAACCCCTACATAACCATTTTCGATTTTTTCAAAAAACACTAAAAATCCACCTACCAATAAGATAATGACTAAAAGACCAATCATTAACCCTTTGATTTTTTTGATGCTGTTCTTATCGTATATTTTTTCGTTCAATTCTATGTCCTCTTTTCTTTTTTTAACTAAATAATTTTCTTAATAACAAATACTTTTCCTTACTCTCTTACAACAAACCACCCCGTGTAACTATTTACTGCAATACACAAAAAGAAATACACAGGCTTTTCTGCTGTAAGCCTATGTATTCTTTTCGGCATACTTTTTCTTTTACGAGTTGACTCTATTTACCTTACTCTTCTCATAAAAAATCATCTTAATCATTATACCAAAGAAATGAAGAAAAACGGTGGATTCTTTAGATATCTAAGCTTAATTATAGCAATTAATTTAATTACCGCGATTCTGGAAAGCCATTTTTATACAAATCTAGTTCTTTCACAAGTGTTTGCTTCCTAAATCAGAATTAAAGGAATAATGTATATAGCCTTTGACATCTACATCACTCCCAATTCCTATTGGATTAATTTCATGCTCTTTGATCATAGAGTTGTTGAGACCTGAATTTTTTCAACTCTGCTGCTTAGAATCAAAAAAGCGGTTAAACTTAACATGCCTTGTACATTAGGCCTGTCTAGTTTGATTCCGCGACTTTTAAAAAGTTCTTCATCGTCTCCATCCCTCTCACTTGGATTCTTTTTAGATAAATCAAATAAAACGGATGAATTACATTAAAATCACTTAAAGGTATCTTTTTCAATATTCCTTTGTTGAGTTCCTCTTCAACAGCCCTCTGATAAATAAAACTGATCCCTAAATTTTTTTCGACTAATTTTTTAGTTGCGCCAATGCTCCCGATCATCATAACTTTCGAAAAGCTGTCTAAGTGGATCCCCTTACTTTTTATCGCTGTTTCGAAAATCAGCCGTGATCCTGATCCTTCTTCACGGACTAGAAGAGGTGTAGAAAATAAGTCGTTAATGCTTTGTTCTTGTTTCCATAAAGAACTTTTTTCTGAACAGACAGCGATAAACGGTTCTTCAACGATTTTCTGGAATTCAAATACAGACTGATTGAATTCTCCTTCTACGAACGCAAAATCAATTTTTCCATGTTCCATCAATTCGATCAAATGTTGGGTATTATCTGTTACCATCGAGATATCATGCGCTGGATACTGGTTCAAATACGACTCAATGAGTCCAGGCATCATGTATTCCCCAATCGTCAAGGAGGCTCCAAATACAAGGGTATTGTGCTCTACAGTAGAAGTTAATTGTTCTTGGACCTTAGCGATCTCTCTTTGGAGCAAATAAAGATCCTTTTGCAGCTGTTTTCCTTTAGCGGTTAACGATAATTTTCTCTTTTCATAATGAATCAGTTCAACCCCTAACTCCTGTTGCAAAGACTGAATATGCTGGGTGACAGCCGGCTGGGTAATGTGCAATCTTTTGGCTGTGGTCGTGTAATTCATTTCTTCTGTTAAAGTAAGGAACGTTTGGTACCGGTAATCTAACATCTAATGCCACTCCTCAATAACAATTTCTTATAATTATATAATAAATGATTATTTTGTTTTATACAATCTTCGGTATATCATAATACCATAAATATTTGGAGGAGGTTTAACATGCTCGCAAAATTCAAAAAAAGCTATCCTATCTTGCCCGGGCTACTAATCAGTGTTTTGATATCATTAATCAGCCAGTATTTATCTGCCCTTCTGCCAAATCTAGGAGCAGCACTGATCGCAATTTTTTTAGGAATTTTGTTAGGAAATACTTTTTTAAACAAGCCTTATTTTAAAAGAGGAACTAAGTTTTCTGAAAAATCTCTCTTAGAATGGTCGATCGTGTTAAATGGAATGATTTTAGATTTTCAAATCATCAAGCAAGTTGGTTTTACTGGATTTATTTTTGTTATTTTTCAAATGGTTTTGACGATTTTATTCGCTTATTGGGTCGGTCGAACTATGAAGTTCAATAAAAAAATGTCTTTACTGATGGGTGCCGGCAATGCAGTCTGCGGTTCTTCTGCTGTTGGGACTGTCTCTCCGGTGATTGATGCCGACAAGAAAGATAAAGCCATGTCCATCACTATAGTTAATGTAACAGGAACCATATTGATGGTCTTACTGCCTATTCTCGCTTCTGTTCTGTACCACAACGAAGTCGTTCAAACATCAGCCTTGATTGGAGGAACGGTCCAATCCATAGGGCAAGTCGTTGCTTCAGCTAAATTGGTAAGTATGGACGTTACTAATCTGTCTATAGTATTCAAACTTATGAGAGTCCTCCTTATCATCGGAGTAGCCTTATCTTTCAGTAAATTAAACACTAAAGAGGAAGAACCGCTATTTTCTAAATCAGCAGTTGATCCAATATCTGCTGATTTGGAAAAAAATGCAAGCCTAATGACTATTCCCTGGTTTATTGCAGGATTTTTCATTTTGTTCTTGCTTAGAAGTTTTCTACCCTTACCTTCCTTTATGATCCATAGTTCCGAAGTCATCAGTAATCAATTTGAGATTACCGCTTTAGCTGCAATTGGTCTTCAGGTCAAGTTCTCTGATATCTTGAAAGAAGGGCCTCGTACCATGTTATACGGCTTACTGATTGGCTGCTTCCAAGTTATTCTAGCAATTAGTTTGATTTTTTGGCTGTTCTAGTTTAGAATACAATATTTCAAAAAAAGCAGCGGCTGATTGATGATACTCTCTAGAAAGCATACAGTGCACCGAGTCTTACCCCAAGTATCTAACAAGAGTAATAATAAGTATTCATTTCTCACTCTATAAAGTAGCTGCAACCATTGGGAGAGTAAGTATTAGAACACTATTTGATACCTATTAACCGACTATACTAATAGTATCAAAGTCGATACTTATTTAAGAGTATTAGTTGATGTTTCTCTATATGTACACTATAATGTACATATAGAGAAAAAGGAGTTGAGAAAAGATGGATATAATCACACCAACAAACTTCAGAAAAGACATGTTCAACACTTTAAACAAGATATCAACTGAAAACGCAACTTTAGAAATCACTTTAAATGCGAAGAATGGTTCAAATGATGGTGTAGTCTTACTCTCTAAAAGAGAATATGATAAAATGCAAGAAGAATTGTACTTGGAAAGAACTGGCACATTGAGTTATGTGTTAGATGCAATGGAAAATTCAACTGAAGACGATTTCGAGGAAATTTAATGACAGATTGGAAAATAAGACAATATAAAGAAGTCAAAAAGAAGCACATTCCATTATTAGAAAAAGCTGGTCTAAAAGGTGACTATGATGAAATAGTTGAAATACTAAGAAAGAATCCTTTTGAGCAGGTCAGGAGAAATGAAGTTCTTCAGCCAAAACACAAGAAAATCCATTCAATGAGAATCAATGGACAGCATAGAGTTGTGTTTACAATTGATAAGAAGGAAAAGACTGTGACAATATGGACAGCATGGTCTCACTATGAGAAGAACATACCTATCTGATACTGGTGTATGTTCTTCTCATTATTACTTATTTGGAATCCTATCATATGAGTAGGGTAATGTACGAGAGTATTCCTGATTCTATTAGGGTTTCCCCTTTTGAAACAAAAAAAGAACCTTAAACTAATAAAATTCTCAATACATGATTTTATATAAAATAGTGTGTTGAAAGTTATAAATAGCTTTTTTCTTAACCTATAACATATTTTTATCGTTTAAGTAGCTAATTACACCACTTTACAACTTTTTAAGTAATGGAGGACATAAAAATACAAACAACCCTGACTTTTTTGTATGATTGATTTGACAAAAAAACCAACAAAAAAGGGAGTTGTTTGTTATGAACCCATTATACCAAAAGGGATTCACAATCCATAGCTTAAGGAACTATTTTTCTACAACTTCGTCCTTCCGCTCGAAGATAGGATAAATTCATTCCCACTTTTAGCTGCTTTTAACCGGTGGGTTAGACAGAAACCTAGTGACTAATTTTTTTGTAAAGTGGTGTTCTCTTTACTAAGAAGGATCTTTTTATGGGGAAGAATTTACTCAGAATATTGAATTGGAAGAAGTTGTACAAAATACCGAAGAATTATCAATCGATAATCATATTACTCCTTTTATGAATAGTAACTGGGAATACTTAAAAACCTTTAAAACAAGTACTTACGTCAAAGGATTATCTATTGGTGCAATCGCATTAGCAATTTCGCGCGTCATTGACTATATTCCTAACGTATATGCTAAGATATCAGCTTATTTAATCGATGTTGCAGCATTAGCTTATTCTATGACCCTTACATATGTTTATAATTCTGAAGAGGTGTATAGAATTTTTGACTACTCTACTCCTGTTCCAACTATAAAGGGTGAAAGAGTCATTATAAAACAATTTTCAAATAGCAGCAGAACAAAACTTTTAGGTCAAAAAACAGTTTATTATAGTCCTAATTAATGATAAATATTTGTTCTAATTAAAAAAATATAGTGCAGAGATACAATATAGATTATAAAACTTTGATATGTGTGGGATAAACTGATGAATAATAAAAAATACTTAAAGACTTCCTGGGAAGAGAGCTTACTGAAATTTATTATTTTAGTCTCAATATTTTTCAGCAGTCATGCCTTTTCAACTGATAACAATTTTGTGAAAATTATCATTGGTATTGTGATATATACGATTTGTTGGCTTCTTATATATTCAATAAAGAAAAAATGCTTTAATGATTAGCAAACAAAAAATTTCTCTAGTCTAAAAAAAGAATCAGCTCTCAGTATTAATACTGAGAGTTGATTCTTTCATTTTCAATCATTACAGTTATATTTTGTTTTAAAAAAAGCAGTTGCTAATTTATCACCCATGCCGGGCGCACTAAAAAAAGACACTCTCCAAAAATTGGAAAGCGCCTTGAAATGTTGATATATAAAGATATATTAACATTTTGAGCAACGCTCTTTCCATTCGCCTTATACTACATCCGTACATCACTGCGTTCTTACGGCTGCAGCAAATTGAGACCGCCAATTTTCGCGTAAAATCGAGTAGGAGGTAAATAATTAATTTATTTACCGTCCTCTCACACCACCGTACGTACCGTTCGGTATACGGCGGTTCAATTTTATATAACATGCTTTTGTTTTAAATAGTAACTATCTGGAGAT